>JBNJIC010000038.1:0-17267 GCA_051749005.1 Halobacteriota archaeon
TTCACGGTACCGGTCTCCCACGGCCAGTACAACGAGATGACCGGACTGATGACCGTGGCCGGCTGTCACCGGACCACCACGGAGGAGGCGGTGCGGGTTATCCGCGGCGTCGATGTCGAATGGAAGAACAACAGAAGAGGCAGCACTCACAGTTAATGTAAGTGAGAGGTAATGTGAAATAATTACCAAATAAAAATTATTGCAGACTCATTAGTGGTCAAGTGAGAAAGGTTGTGGCAGATGGACTTCATGTTCAGGTATGCCTGATGTGACATAACCTTTAATACAGTGGTCAGAGAAATTATTCTAAATATATATTGTAGGTGCTATAATGAATCTGATGCGATCCGAGATATTGGGACTTGACAAGCTCCTTAAAGGTGGATTCCCTCGACCTTCTGCCATATTGATAGCGGGCCCTGCGGGTACCGGAAAGACCACAATTGCAATGCAGTCGATCTTCAACGCTTCCGAAAAGAAAGAAGTGTGCATGTATGTCACATCCCTTAACGAGCCTATTGCAATGGTCAACAACTTCATGTCAAAGCTCAGTTTTTATAATATCTCCCTGCTTTCCACAGGCAACATGAACTACATACCTATCGGCACCGAAACACTTGACAAAGGCATCTATTCGTTCATGTGGAACCTGGAGGAATCCATTGAGAAGATAAAGCCGGACAGAATCGTCATTGACCCGATAACCGCAATCGGAAGCACTCTTGACAAGGAGGCAAAACGCAGGTTCTATTACGACCTGTTCCTTCGCATGAAAAAATGGGATGCCCTTGTGATCGCCACAGGGGAGTTCACAAAAGAGGAACTCCTGACAAGTGACCTGAGCCATGTTTCCGACGGCGTCATCTACCTTTCCGACGATGAGGTCGACAAACGCCGGGTACGCCACCTTGAGATCCTTAAACTGAGAGGTCAGGGATACAGTACCGGCAAACATCCATTTACAATAACAGACGAGGGCATGATCCTCCACAGGCAGGAACTGCCTGAACCGGACATGCCATATTCCACCAACCGTGTATCAACAGGTGTCCCCGGACTTGACACCATGACAGAGGGAGGAGTGTTCGAAGGTTCAACAACGCTCATTTCGGGCATTTGTGGTACCGGGAAGACCAGCATCGGAACGCAGTTTATTGCAGAAGGGGCAAACTCCGGTGAAAAGGGACTCATCGTTTCCTTTGTTGAATCCGATGAGCAGACTATCAACAATTCAAAGTCCATCGGACATGATCTTAGCGAACATATCTCTTCAGGAATTGTCAATGTCCTCTATACCAATCCTTCATACCTGGAACCAGGGGAACATGCCATCAAGCTCCGCAATATTATCAAGGAAAGGGATATCAGAAGGATTTTCGTGGACGACATCCATGTTTTCAATGAGCTGATGACACCTTATGATTCAAAGGACCACGTCAAGCTCCTTGCAGAGATATTCAGGTCCAACGGCGTCACAGCAATTTTCTCACAGAGAACCGATGCCTTAGGCGCGACTCAGGATGTCAATGACTACGGAATGGATGCATCTGTCCTGCTTTCCCTGAGAGAAAGGGAAGACCAGACAGAAAAGACGATCACCTTACTCAAGATTCGCGGAAGCGCACATGACGCAGGAATAAGACAATTCGAAATAAGGGATTCCGGTGTTGAGATCACATTACCTTACTCCAGCTGACAGGGGAATGGATAGCTATAAGCCTTATGAGACATATCAAAATGTGAACACAGGCCCGGACAAAAAAAATATGACATTCTATATTACAGACTCTGCAGTTTTTATTTATGGTTATGATGGCGACCCGTCTCTGTTCATAACAGTACCATCTGTCAGGAACGAGATGAAGAGCCAGGAAGCCCTCATGCGGTTTGAGATCGCCTGCGAAACGGGAACCCGGGTTGAACAGCCTGATCCTGACATCAGGAAAAAGGTAGTTTCCCTTTCCAGAGAGACGCGGGATGTTGAGGAGCTTTCGGATACGGATATCGATATCCTGGTAAAGGCATACGAATACAAGGATGACTCGATACTGCTAACTGATGATTATGCCGTCCAGAACGTTGCTTCTGTCCTTGGTATCAAATTTAAGCCCATTGCCCAGAAGAAGATAAAGGACGTTCTTGTATGGGGAAAGAAGTGCACTGCATGCCGGCGTAAGTTCGATAAAGGGGATGTATGCCCTGTTTGCGGATCACCAATGAAAAAGGTCAGGAGAAGAAAACTATAACCGTAATTATGACCTATAACAACCTAAAAGAAAGAGTAAAGAATATTTTTAATTGATATTTAAGCTGGGATAATATGAACAATATAGAAGAAATGATCCAGAAAGCAGTTGAACTGCAGGCTAACGGTCTTGTCACAGGTCAAATAGCAAACGAGCTCAACGTATCCCGGGAAACCGTCACATGGCTTTTGACACGTTCAAAGAAGGACGTTGTACCACCTGCCCCGAAGGACATATCCGTCAACTGGAGCAGTATCGGAAAGAATTCATTCAGGCTCAAATGTGTATCACATGCACTTTGTGATATGGTTGCAGAGTCACTGGAAAATACAGATGAAACAGCTGAAGTCGTGATAGGTATCGGGCTTAGTGGGATACCTATAGCTACAATAATGGCAGAAGAACTCGAACTTGATTTCGCGATCTTCCACGACTATGATGACAGGAAAGATAAGACCCGGCAGAGAGGTATCTTCAGCAGGAACTTCGCTGATGTAAGAGGAAAGAACTGTATCATCGTTGATGATGTTGTCTCATCAGGTGCAACTATTACAGATGTGGTCGAACAGCTCCGCGATGTAGGTGCAAACCCTGTTGCAATAGCTGTGATACTGGACAAAATGAACTCTGATTCCATCGCCAATGTGCCAATGAGCTCACTTGTGCGCATCACACGTGTGGACTAAAAGGGGATTACCCTTTTTAGTCTTAAAAGTCACTTTTCTATTTTTGACTTATTTTTAAAATAGCTGCCTGGGAGAGAATTTACTCCACTCCCACTGAACCGACCTTCTCCACCAGTTTAGAGAGGACTTCAGTACGCTTTCCTTCTACAAACTTGATGCTTCCGACCACAAGATGTCCGCCACCGTTCACACCGCCACCGATGATCTCCTCATGAAGCTCGCGAACCATCTGAGGGATGTTCATAAGCACACCTTTTGAGCGTATCACAGCAAAATCAGGCCCGTATCCAATGGTTACGACCGGTTTTCCTTCAAACTTCTGACACATGCGATCGTGCACCTCACCGGAGGTCTTACCCGGCGCAGGGAAAGTAAACTTGTGTGCAAAGTTTTCAACATCCAGCACATTCAGAACAGCGCCGTTTGGCAGGTCCTGAGACTTTACATTAGGCATACATGCGGTCAACTGCTCATCTATCATGGCATTCGCCTGTTCACATAGCAGGTTCACGATCTTTTTGTGCCTTGGCCTATCACCAAGGTCCACAATGTCATCCACAATACCTCTACCGCTGCTGAACTTAAGCCAGTATGCCTCAAAATCAAGAGCCAGAGCAATGTCCTTGAGATCCTGATGTGAATATTTGTCAGAGACCAGCTGTTTGTAGACCTCTGCTTCTTCTGCTTCGGAACGGTCTCCCATTGCTGCAACTGCTGGAAGGTGTTTGATCTTATCGGTCACATCAGGATTGATCATACGTGCAACCTCTGTTGCAAGCATTCCTGCTGTCATTCCGAAATCCCCGCCAACGTGTGCAGGATTCACATGTGCCAAAAGGTACTGATCAACGATCTCATCCGGATGATGGTGATCCACAACCACCATGTCTATACCATAGACCTGAGCCTGTCTCATGGATGGGACGTCCTCTTCTGTGGAACCGTTGTCTACCATTACCACCAGAGGGAGTTTCTGACCATGTCTGGCAGCATCCTCAAGTGCATAGGAAATGTCCTTGGTGACATCTGGCATTTCATAAAATGGTGCTTTGGAGGGTGCACGCTTGTAATAATGATATTCTGCATCAGCACCGTTGATCTCTGTTATCATCGGGAGGATAGCCCTCTCAATAGCAACAGCTGCTGTCATTCCGTCAGCATCGGCGTGATGACGCAGAAGGATCGGTTTTGATTTCATGATGGCCTTCCTGATCTCCCTGGCCACCTGACGCATTGCAGGCCTGAGCTTTTCAAGGATCTCGCTCTCAACCAGGAATTCGATCTCTGCAGGTTCGGCTCTTTTATCAAGGATCTCATCGATCCGCTTTTTGACAGAATCTTCCTTTGAACCGGAGAGACGCTTCATGCTCTTGACCTCTACCTGAAGCCTGTCAGCGCGTGCTGTCACCTCTCCAGTAGCGGTTACTATCATGTCAGCATCGATCTCAGGATAGGCACGCTCACCTGCGCGCTCGAATGCAGCGCAGGAGATGAGACCTTCCTCATCGGATATTGTAAATATAGTAGGACCACCGGTCTGCTTGACCTGAATAACCTCTCCTTCTACCTTGATAAGCTTCCCGATGAACTTATCAAGCTCTGTGGATTTCCTTATCGGGATAGACTTTTCCACTTCAACGATGTTGAAGTCCTTAACATGCCTTGGGATAAGGTCCATCTTCCCGTCACGGCGTATTTCCTTGACCTCGACAACCACGGAATCCCCCGGTTCAAGAGGGGTGCTGATGTTGCTTGAATGTATGAGTCCGCGAAGGTTGGAGTTCATATCTACGAAAACACCAAAGTTTGCAATGTTGTTCACTCTGGCCTGATACATCTTGCCGACCTCAAGCTCTTCCTGGTTGCAGGAATCGTCAAGCAAATGCACGATATCGACCCTGCCACATGTACTACAGGATTCCTTTCCGTTGATCGGGCCATCTATGGGTTTGCCGCATACGTCACATTTATAGAAGGCACCTGTTCCGTTGCACTTCTCACATGATCTTCTTACTTCAATTTCCCCGCTTCCACCGCATTTAGGACAAACAGAACCATCTTTCAAAAAGCTTCCCACATCCTTTTGTGAAAGGCTCATAAGGTTGACAGACTTTGATTTTCCTGTACCTTTGCATTCGGAACATTTTTCAGTGGAGATTACTTCATATCCCTTACCTCCACATTCAGCGCACTCTTCTCTCATTGTATCAAGTCTTAATTGTTTATGTTAGATTTATGTCTTTGCTTGATTGCTTGTAAGGAGACTTGCCACAAGCAATAGTTTTTTATTAGAACTTCTTCCATATATAAAGGGGGAGGTTACCATGATAGAACAATACATAATACCTATAATTGTTATTGGAGTTATCATCTTGAGTCAGGCACTCAAGATGGTAAAAGAATACGAAAGAGTTGTTATTTTTAGATTGGGTCGACTTAGTGGAGTAAAAGGACCAGGACTTTTCCTTATAATCCCTATTATCGATACAGTGATGAAAGTAGATCTGCGAGTTATAACTATCGATGTCCCGAAACAGGCAGTTATAACAAGAGACAATGTTACTGTTGCGGTAGATGCTGTTGTTTATTATAAGGTGCTCAAACCTGCTGCTGCAATTACAGAAGTCGAGAACTTCAAGTATGCAACATCCATGCTTTCCCAGACGACTCTCAGGGATGTTATCGGGCAAATAGAACTTGACCAACTACTTTCTGAACGCGAGACCATAAACAAGGACATCCAGGAGATGCTCGATATTTCCACGGATCCCTGGGGTATCAAGGTCACAGGTGTCACCCTTCGGGATGTAAGCATTGATGAGACCATGCTTCGTGCAATTGCAAAGCAGGCAGAGGCAGAAAGGGAAAAGCGTTCACGCATAATTCTTGCAGAAGGTGAGTTCATGGCTGCACAAAAAATGAAAGATGCTGCACAGCTCTATCAGGACATACCTGTAGCTCTCAAACTGAGGGAACTGCAGACCATTGCCGAAGTTGCGCGTGAAAAGAACCTCATAGTAGTAACAAGTTCATCGGATATCGGAGAGATTGCTGCACTTAGCACCGCATTCGTTAAGAAATAAACACTTAAGAAGGTGATCAGATGTTAAAAAGACCATCACCTCTCATTCCTTTTCTTTTTTTAGCATTGATATTGTTGCTGAGTCCTGCCTGTGCTTCTGCAGAAGAGAGAATTCTGGCACTGGAGATATCCGATTCGATAACACCAGTATCTGATGACATTGTAGAGGATGCACTTTTGGTAGCACAACAGGAAGGATATGAAGCACTTGTCATAACCCTCAACACACCAGGAGGCGGGGTTGATGAAACGCTCAGGATCATTGAGGCTATAGACCAGTCAGAAGTCCCGGTTATAGGGTATGTCTACCCCGGTGGAACAAAAGCATGGTCTGCAGGCACATTGATCCTTCTCGGGACTGATGTTGCCGCAATGGCACCCTTTACAGTCATCGGTTCTGCTCAGCCGGTCACAGTTTCCACGGGAGGTGTTGAACCTGTTGAGGATGACAAGATAGTGAACGCCCTTGTGGCACTTGCAAAAGAAAAGGCCAACCAGCACGGACGTAACGAGACAGCAGCGGAGAAGTTCATAACCGAGAACCTTAACCTCAATGCCGAGGAAGCACTGGAAGCAGAAGTGATCGAATATGTGGCTGAGGATATTGAGGACCTTCTCGAACAGGTTGATGGTCAGACCATAAAAGGTAAGGAACTGAACACCAGCGGTGCCATCATTGATATGTATGAACCGAACCTCAGGCTGAGCTTTATGAACATAATCTCAGACCCGATAATATCATCACTACTGATAATGCTCGGAATATACGGGATCGTTATCGGAATTTCGAATCCCGGAGCAGGAGCGGAGATATTTGGTATTGTTTCCATCTCACTAGGACTTGTGGGAATGGGCTTTGATGTTAACATTGCAGCCATATTCCTCATACTGCTGGGGGTGGTGCTGTTCGTTCTCGAACTGCAGGCGCCGGGGATTGGCATATTCGGAATAGCCGGATTTGTCTGCCTGATAGTAGGAAGCATCTTCCTGGTCCCAATGGACTTCCCGCGCTGGTACACACCTGCAGATGTCCAGCAGACAATGATCATTGCCATAGTCACACCTACCATCGTGATGGGATTGCTGTTCGTATTCGTATTCTACAAAGTGCTTGAGGTCAGACATCGGAAACCTACCATCGGCGAAGAACCTACAGGCGACCTTGCTGAAGCCATCGATAAGATAAATGCCGGTTCGGAAGGATTTGTAAGATACAAGGGAGAATACTGGAAAGCAAGTTCAGAAGATGACATCGAAGAAGGTGACATCGTCGTGATCACTGACAAAAAAGGACCGCTCCTCATTGTGAAAAAAGAGGGAGAATGAAATTGGGAAAAAGAACATGTTTGGTTGAGGGAAGTGAAATATCACTTCCTTTTTATCATTTCTATTACCTTCCTTTTCTTCTCAATGGCTTCATTTGCAGCACTATCGACCGCGTTCTTCATCTCATCGAAGTCCCTTGGCTCCTCGTCTCCGATCATCTTCTTGATAGGGGTGTAAGCAGATTCCCTGAATCGCGGAGTGAAGTCACACATTTTCCCGTCGATCATTATCCCTGCACCGGTTCCTTCGACAACCTCTCCGATGATATCGATCTCAACACCTGCATCCCTGACTGTCTTCATGATGTCGTCTGCATATTCTCCCGGAGCTATGATCAGCAATGCGTCAAGTGATACACCAAGGTAGTCGATCTCAAGCTTTTCAAGCATATGCAGTACTTTTGGATTGACAAGCGGACGCATCTTTGCCTCATCGAAAACGAGCCTGACGCCTGCTGTCCTTGATATCTCTTTTGCATCTCCACGGATACCTCCATTGGTCACATCGGTCATTGCATGCACATGCTTTGTCAGACCTGATTCGATCAAAGCCTCACATGCTTCGAGGAACTTGATGTTGATGGTCTCGTCCACCACATCATGCATCTTATAATAGAGAGCAGCAGTGGAAACGGTACCCCCGCCTGCACCCTCGCTCATCAGGATGACATCCCCTACCTGTGTCTGGATGCGGGATGTGAGATCTGTGGCTGTACCTACTGCACCGACACCACCTGTCATGCGTTCACCTATATCCATATCTCCGCCGATACGCAGGGTGCTGCCTGTTACAAGAGGGATGCCTGTAAGTTCTGAGACTGTGGTGATCCCTGCAATGTGGTCAAAGATCTTTGCAACATCACCGTCATCGGCAACATGGATATCAGAAAGCAGTGCCACGGGTCTTGAGCCCATCACATACACATCACGCAGGGATGCACGAGCCACGTGGAAACCTGAAAGGAAAGGAAAATCGCTAAGACGTGAATGGATACCATCAATCGTAATAATTATGTAGCCATCCCCGGTTTCGTTAAGGATAGCGCCTGAATCGTCAAGATGGGATGTATCGACTGCTGCTGTTGTCTTGCCTATGACCTCTGCGATCTTCTCATGAGCATAAAAATCACCCAGTCCGCGGGAACCTACACCGAATTCGCCCATGGTAACACCGGAAACAGTGGATTTCAGCACATCGCCTTCGACATTCAGAGTTGCCCTGGCCTCTAAAATAGCTGCTTTTGCAAGGGAACGGGCGTGTTTCGAGTTGGTATGCTTTACCTCAAGTATGCGTTCTGTCAGTTTGTCCTCAAGTTCAGGATCATTCCTTAGGAGTCCTTTTCTTGCATAGCCTTCTATATCCATTAGATCACTCCGGGTATCAGCACATATCTACAAAGTTCTTGAGCATCTTCAGGCCGATATCACCACTTTTTTCAGGATGGAACTGTGTTCCGATGACGTTGCCCTGTGAATTGACAACCGATGCCGAGAAGTTCACACCATACTCACATGATGCAAGGGTGTGTGAATCGTCAGTATCAACGTAATAGGAATGTACGAAATAAACGAATACCCCATCTGTTATATCCTTGTAGAAAGGATGTTCCTGATCGATGGAAAGCCTGTTCCAGCCCATGTGCGGAACCTTCAGATCGCTGTGCGGAAAACGAACGACTTTCCCGGGGACCAGGTTAAGCCCGTCTGTAAAACAGCCCTCTTCTGAATGGGTCATGAGCATCTGCTGCCCCAGGCAAATCCCGAGGACAGGTTTTCCAGACTCTATGTAACTGTGTATTGAATCAAGAAAAGGAACAATGTTCTTCATTGCATCGGAAAAGGCCCCTACACCCGGAAGAATGACACCATCCGCATTCTCAAGGTCAGCAGGATCCTTTGATATGGTCACTTCCGCACCTGCGTGTTCCAGTCCTTTCTGGACACTACGGAGGTTGCCAAGCCCATAGTCAATAATTACTATCTTTTTCATGGAGATTACAGTACAGTTTTGGTACATCAATCTAACGCGATGATGGAGGATATAGAATTATATTGGAAACTATTTTGAAGATGCATTAAACTAGATACTGATGAGAACGAAATCAGAGATAACTCTTCAATTCTCTTCAATTGCTGTGCTAATTACCGTGCTTCCCCGGATGTAACAATAATTGTTTTGCAGCCGGCAGATATCTCAATCATGCCTCTTCGTATTCGTAAGCAATTACCATAACATAGGGTATGTGAAAAAAATTATAAAACTTTTTTACATTAATTAAAGATCCAATGTCGATGTATTAGAGGCAATATAATACAAGTACAGCATATAATTATTGAGATAATTATAAAAAATCGCGATATTTATATCTGATATTCACCTTTGCACCACCGCCTGAAAGGCAAGATACAATAGGTGATATGAATGAAAAACGCGAGAAGAATCTTTAATGATGAAAGGGCAATAGAGTTACCCATCAATATCGTGGTCATGCTCGTCGTCGGAATGGTCGCACTGGCAGCTCTCATTGCAATAATCCCGCCACCCACAAAGAACATGGCAGTGGACATCGATGAAGCAGGCCTCCAGGGAGGTGCCCTGAGTGCAGGAAATACCATCGTTGTAGATGCCATTAACGCACAGAACCCACTGACAGTTGTTGTCAGGATCACAGCTACAGACCCTGACGGAAACCCTGTCCGTAACGCAAACGCTGTCCTGCGAGGTCTTGGCGGCGTGGCCAGCAATACCACCGACATCAATGGTGAGACCACGCTGATAACCACCGCTGCACAGGTGGAGATGGGGGCAAACCAGAACGAAGGCACCATGGACCTTACAATTGCAGCAGATGGTTTCTACGATTACGAGAAGAAAGACGCAGTGATGGTCATCAAGACAAAGTGATCTCACTTTCCTTTTTTAAATATGGAACTCAAAATTATTATCCATGATGAAAAGGCAGCCGTCGGACTTCCCATACGCATGGTTGTCCTGACAATAATAGGGATGATCGGCTTCGCTGTTATTGTGTCTGCCATCGTCAATGCACCCACTGCACCAAGGCCCATGTATGCCACCCCTGATGTAGCGAGCATAACACTGTCAGGGAACAACTCCAGCACCGGACCTATATGGATCACCGTCTCCAACTTCGACGGGGAGCCGGTGAGCGGATGTAATGTTGTGCTGAGAGACCCTTCCGGTACCGTTGCTTCAGGAGGTCTTACTAACAGCTCCGGTCAGGTCCGGATGCAGCTTGACAACATCTCGCTACCTGTGGGAAAGCATGAAGGATTCTTAACCTTCAAAGCAATGGCTGATGGATATCTCAAACATAATGACAATCATTTTGTAAAGGTCATCCTTCAATAAAAAGAAAGAGGCTTAAAGGTTGATCGAACAGATTAACCGACCAATCGGATGAAGACCTATCAGTAAGTCTTCCTGTTAACCAGATAGAACTTGAACAGAACCGACAGAGCGAGTACAACCCCCAGCCCCAGGGAAAAGTAAGGGGACCTCAGGATGTCCCACCTGCCTGCAAAGATCAGGCCTCCTGTGATGAACAGGAGCAGGGCGCCCATGATTCCCGAAAGTTCCACTGGCATCTTGATAGAGCCAATGGTTATCCGGTTGCGGTCCTCGATACGCTTAAGTTTTTCATCCTGTTCTGCAAGGGTTGTTTTCATCCCGTTGGAAAGCTTTTCGATGTCCTCACGAATTGGGTCCTCTGTAAGGCATCTCAGCTCTTCAACTTCCACTTTAAGTTTATCAATTCTCTCAATTGCAGATCGTACATCCCCTGAAATCTCTATTTGCTTTGGCTCAAATACAGTACCTGCAACATCCTCTCCAGGAACTTCCACCGACAATCTTCTCTCAACTGCACGTAGCCTCTTCTCAAGGCTCCTTACACTCTGATCAAAGGATTGCACCCTCCCCAGAACGTCCTCATTTGTAGTACCCCCACTCATAAATATCACCAGCAAAGACCTTCGTAAACAATATCATCTTTAAGCTTATCAGGATCGATCATCTTTCGACCATCGATAATTACCTTCTGCTTCATATCATCAAATTCATGGCCCATTTCCCTGAACTCATCCCATTCGGTCATAATCAGACATGCCACTGCATCTTTCAGTGCCTCTGCGGAACTGTCACAGTACTTTATGTTCTCGATCAGTTCCTTCATATTCTCTGTTGCCATGGGATCATATGCAGTCACATCTGCACCGAGCTCCAGAAGTCTCCTGATGACAGGGATGGACCGTGACTCGCGAATATCATCGGTCTGGTTCTTGAAAGCAAGGCCTAGGACAGCCACTCTTTTGCCTTTGATATCACCTGCATGTTTTTCAAGAAGCTCGAGCATCTGCAAAGGCTGGAGTTCGTTAACCTCGATCACGGATTCAAGGAGGCAAGGATAGTAATCGATCTCCTTTGCCTTGCCGATAAGCGCACGGACGTCCTTGGGGAAGCATGAACCTCCAAAACCGGCGCCTGAGTTAAGGAAATATTCGGAGATACGGAAATCTGCGCCCACGGCTTTCATCACCTCATAGGTGTCGATGCCCAGACGCTTGCAGATATTTCCGATCTCATTGGAGAATGATATCTTTGTTGCAAGGAAAGAATTGTTCACGTACTTGATCATCTCAGCAGTACGAGGGGTTGTCTTTGTGACCTCGCAATCCAGATCGCGGTACAGCTCTGCAACAAGTGTACCTGTTCTTTCATCGATGCTACCCACAACGATCTTATCCGGATTCATGAAATCATAGACTGCCTTTCCTTCCCTGAGGAACTCAGGGTTCATGGCAACTCCGAAATCCTTTCCTGCAATCTTTCCTGAATGTTCCTCGAGTAAAGGAATGACTATATCCTCGGTGGTTTCAGGCACCACTGTGCTTTTCACGACCACGATGTGGTAACCGTCTTTCTTTGCCATCGCCATTCCAAGGCTTTTGCAGGCATACCCCACAATTGACAGGTCGATATTGCCATGCTCGTTGGATGGGGTTCCCACGCAAATGAACGAAACATCCGAGTTCTGCACAGCATAGTCGTAGTCAGATGTTGCAATGAGGTTCTTCTCAGCATGTTTTGCCATAAGTTCACCAAGACCTTCCTCCCATATAGGAGGGATGCCATCATTGATCATCTGCACCTTTCTTTCATCAATGTCAATACATATCACTTCATGCCCAAGCTCTGCAAAACAAGCCGCAGAAACTGAACCAACATAACCGGATCCAATAATTGATACCTTCATAAAAATCAACCCTGTATAATAAAGTTGTAAAGGATGTATATTATAATAATTGTTTTGGGACCAGAATGTCCTCAAAGATATGAAGACACGACCATAGAAGAAGGGAAGCTGTAAGAAACTCAATTGAAGAAAAAAATGGTCTTTGCAGGGGAAATTAAATCCCTTCAGACCTGATTAGAAATTACAGTACTTTCACAAGTATCGGCTCACCGTCATCAACTGCATCCATTATGCTATGTGCAATGGCAGAATTGCTCCTAACCTTGACATCACCATGACGACCAACTGTTGCAGTGAACAGATAATCATCGCCTGCATATATCTCAACATCCTGTGAAGCGATCTCAGGAACGTTCAGTATCACATGCTTCTTTGTGTGCTCAATGGTAGGACGGTAGCTGCTTCCGGAGAAACTGTTCTTTTCTGAATCCTTTCCCCTACCCTTAGCCTTGTGTCCCTGCTCCTTGAGCTCACGCACATCTATATGAATACCTACTATCCTCTCGATCTCATCGATCACTGCTCCGCTTTTGCCGATGACCTTCGAGATCTCCTTTTCAAAAACCTTCACAACAGCACTTGTGTCAGAGACCATTTCGACCTCAACCGGACCACTGGTATAGCGCTGGACGACATCCCTTATCTCGTTCTCCGCAAGGGACCATACGGGTTTCCTTCCACCGCAAGAAGTAGATATAGGCATTACAACGACCTGTTCACCGAAGGTATATATCTCGAACTCAGGCGTAGAGGTCTCAAAATCGGAAACAACGATAACAGGTCTTGCAAGATCGTCTTCCATCATTCCTGAAGGCACCTTTACGGTAAACTCAAGTGTCTGTACCTGGGCAACCTCTCCCCTGTCAATGAAGATGACCGTATCTACTACCTGTGGAATAACACCTAGCTCCACCCTGCCAATGAGCCTCTGTACAGCATCTATGGCACGGTTGGCATGCACCACGCCTATCATACCGACACCTGCAAGCCTCATGTCCGCAAATATCTCGAAGTCACGGGTCTTGCGTACCTCATCATAGATCGTGTAATCAGGCCTTACAAGCAGCAGCACATCTGCTGTTTTTTCCATGCTTCCTTCAAGGGGAGCATACTGTGTTATCTCACCGGGAACCTGCAGGTCTCTGGGAGATTCCATGGTCTTTACAACAAAATCGTGCTCATGCAGGAAAGTTGCAACTCCTGCACCGAAAGTGGACTTACCCGCACCCGGCGGACCTGACACCAGTATTCCACGCTGTGCCAGTATCCTCTCCTTGAGCTTATCCCCCAGCCTGTACTCATCCAGCTTCACCGATGCCACAGGACGTACTGCAGTAATCTCTATATCATCCGAGAAAGGAGGATTCGAGATAGCTATTCGCATGTCACGGATCTGCAGCACGGTGGCACCGTTGAGTGACATCTCTATGAATGATTCTGGATCGGCACGTGCGCGCTCAAGAAGCTCACGGGTTATCTCTTTCAGCTCGCCTGAAGTGCACGGGCTATCCCTGATCTCCACAAATTCCACCTTTTTGATGGAGCCTCGCTTTCCCATGGGAACGATCTTGTTCTTCAGATGAACGGACATCGTATCTTCGGTGAAGAAATCCTCGAGGTGCAGGGTCATGAAATCGGCCTTTCGCGGGGGAAGGTAGTCCACTTCCATTCCCTTTGCCAATGCAACATCGTACTGAACCCTGTCTCCTGTTACAAAAGTAGCACCTGCCTCTTCAGCACAGGAGCGGATGATGGCATCCACTGCGCCTTCTCTTGCATACTTTCTCTCTTCTATTGTCGGCCGTTCACCGATAAAAGATATGTCAATGATACCATCTTTTGCCATTTCCTGGAGCTGCTTTAGCTCATCAAGGCCTTTGTTACCAATCTCAAGACCGCGATTTGCCTGTGACTCAAGCTCCGCCACCATGGCCTCGGGAATAATTATCGAAGCACCTTCATATTCCCCTTCAGTGATCATTTCGGACACAAGACCATCAATAATAACACTTGTATCCGGAACTATCCTTGTAATCTCTTTTTTTCCCATGAAGAGAAATACCGTTCAAAACTATTTAACACAACTGACAGAATAAAAGGAAAAATAGAAATTAAAGCGACATTTCTAAGAAAAAGAACATAAAAAGGAACAAAAATGTTCCTCACATTAATATTAGATTAATGTCAATAGACCTCATCCGGATCAAAGACCTTCTCACCAACAACATCACCCTCGATGTTGCGATAGAAACAGGAACGATGACCGGTATGGCATGCTCCGCCTTTCTGTTCGACCTTTATTAAGATCGCGTCCATATCGCAATCCACCAGCATCTCATGTACTGTCTGCATGTGACCGGAGCTTTCTCCTTTTTTCCACAATTTTTGCCTGCTGCGACTCCAGTAGTGAGCGATACCGGTCTCAATGGTAAGCCTCAGGGACTCCCTGTTCATGTAGGCGACCATAAGGACCTCATTGGTCTTATGATCCTGCGCTATTATTATGATAAGACCATTGTCATCATATTTGAGATTATCAACATCTAACATACTGATCAGTTAATAGACATACTATAACTATAAAAACTAAGAGGAATCAATATGTAGTGATAATAAATGTGGTGTGTAGAAACTTCATTAGAATATTTTTTACATACATGACAAGGTGAAAGCATGGATTATAGTTTCGATGGATCAGGGGGTTACAGAGTTCCGACGGGTTTGGTAGGACTTGATGTTCAGCTTGGGGGAGGAGTCCCTCCGGGAACTACCATATTGATACTTGCAGAACCCGGTGCAAGCTCCGAGTTATTTGCACAGCAGTTCGTTTATGGAGGGCTGTTGAACAACGAGGAAGTCTACTATTTTTCTGCCGAACATCCGGTTCAGGAGATAATCGAGGATATGAAGAACTTCGGTTGGGACATTGACGAATATGTAGAGAACGGGAAAATGGATTTCATTGATGCCTACAATTTAAGATTCTGTAACATATTGCCAAAAGGTATTGCATGCAATATCTCAGCAAAGGATTTCCTGAAGCAGAACACTGATACGATGAATCAGTTGAAGACATCCACTTCCAAAGAAAGAAAAGGGCAATACAGGGGTGTTATAGATTCAATATCATATTTCCTCAGGTCCTATGACATGAAATCGGTCACAGAAGCTATTGAATATGTATCCTCTATCGGCAAGCTTACAAGTGCGGTTCAGCTTATTCTTATGACCGGTGGAACACACGATCCAAAAGTTGAGAACGGTCTCAAAAGCATTTGCGATGGTGTCCTTGAATTCCGCATGAAAGAACGTGGAAGCGAGATAGAAAGAACAATATTGGTACGTAAGATGAGGGGAATGATCCCCCCTGACAAAACCATTTCATATAATATCACTAACAAAGGAATTGAACTTGAAACTACGACCAGAGTTCTCTGATCGTCTTGTAGTGGAAAAATCCCAGATACTGCAATAACAAAATGGTTGATGAGAATGAAAGAAAAACTTGCCGAGCTCCTGACAAACATATTTACAACTTCAGGACACAATGTCACCGAATCTGAAACGGTGGACCTTATTGTAGAGAAAAACGACCACAAGACCTGCATTTTACTCACAAACAAGCCCGATCCTGGACAGATAAGGAATTTTGCAGACCAGATACAAGGTAGTACAGGATTATACGTCACCATGCAGAAGATGGAGCAGGAACTCCATGACTATGCAACACATGTGGGACTTATAACATGGGACCGTGACGAACTTGCTCGCCAGATTGGAAAAGCTGTCATTGCTGACCTTGAAGGAAACGCTACAGATCTTCATCTTGTGGCTTATGACGTCGAAAGCAATGCAATTTCTGTTGAAGATGCTACGATCAGTACCTCCGGTCCGGGAAGCTTCGAAGTAAATTCCGAAACCCCTACTGACTCTTTTGTTTCAGCAGAGCATTCAGAAGAACCTGATACACAGGTAACTGCACAGGAAGATCGGGGTTTCAATATATGGGGGACTTCCCCAGAGATGCAGCAGGCAGCTGCAACGGGAAGCTATCAGCAGGAAGAGAGGTCCTTTATGGAACCGCCTGTTACAACAGTACCTGATCCGCAACCTGCTTTATGGCAGACACCACAGCCACTTCCATCAACACTTGACCTTCGCACTGCACCGATAAAGTTACAAAAAGAAAGGGCTGCCATTATGGCAAAATCAGAGATAGGAATACCTGAAGACGTTGCTCTCAAGTTCGTTCCATTCTGGAAATATGCATATGCAGTCAAGGCAGAACACAGGTTCAAGAACAAGGTAATTGATATTTCCGGCCAGGGACAGGGGTGTCTTAATGCTCTCAATGGTAACAAGGAAGAACTGGAAATACATCAGGTAACCGATAGCCTGACACTTCCTGATAATAACTATGAGATCAAAAGCAAGATGATCGACCAGAAGGAAGCTGAAAGCACATTGATATCGAACATTGTCGAGGAATACACAAAAGATGTTCGTTTCAATAATGTAGTCGGTGAAGCCATGATATCCGAGCACAAGCTCTTCAAACCATCCATGGATGATATCAGGTTCAACATCGAGCTGGTATATGTACCCATATGGGAAGTAAAGGGTTCAAGGACCTCCGGGGAGATCAACGCATA
>JBNJIC010000039.1:0-16802 GCA_051749005.1 Halobacteriota archaeon
TCTGTTCTGTCTGATGTGCTGCTCAACATACACCCCAAAGAGATCGAAAAATGGATCGGAACTGGTCTTGAGGTTTTCAGATCTGACAATGAAAGTGCTTTCAATTTTTTCAGGAATTCTCCTTCTCTTTTAAAAGACCTGGACGTCACAGAGCTTGATGAATGGGCAAAGAACGGCCTTACAATTTTCGAATCGGACAAAAGTGGTGGCAGGTCCTATTTCTCTCTGAAGTCAAAGGGAGCAACGGAGTTTGCTGAAAAACTGATGAGTGGCGTGGCTCTCAAGCGTGTGTCAAAGGTGCTTAAGTATTACTCAGTGGGTATTGCAGGAGTAAACTTCACGATACGTTCAAAGAGCTTCCTTTCGGGAGATTTCAGCAGGTATCCTAATCCCATCGTATCCGGAAGGACGATCTATCTGGAACCCACGGTAAAGGGATATGGTGATTTCGAGGAGAATTTCACGATATACAAGTTGAGTATCATGCATGAGGTGGGTCACATCCAGTTTGGAACTTCGGTTTTTGAGCCGGAGGATATTCTTTTGGCAGTTGGAAAAAATAAGTCTGCTCTGAAGTCTATACTGCTTTCTGAACTTTTCAATTTTGCTGATAGTTCAGATGAGCTTTCATTCTTAGAAAATCCAAATTATGATTCAGGGGGTATCGCATCCATCATCAGTAAACTTCCGGCTCCCTTCATTGCAGCTGATATAATGGGGATCATAGAAGATGCAAGAGTGGAATATATGACAACATCTCTTTACAGGGGACTGAGGAAGGAGTTTGAGCAAGTACGTTTACAGATGTCACAGAAAAGAAGCAAACCTGTATCAGATATCGGGAAATTCATGGAAGCACTTTTGCTTTCTTCTGTAGGTATAGAAACTTCGTTTTATATTGGTGAGGATCTAAAGCAACTTGCTGACCAGGCGGTGGAAATTCTTACGAATGACGTTTTCAGGCATGATTCTTCCACACTTTCTTCTCTTGCAGCAAGTATCGATATCTATGACATGCTTATCGATTATTTTGGTCCTCTTGAACTGCTTGAATATGAACCTGTCAGGAACTTTGAATATCGAGGAATGGGGGCAGGATCCGTAAATGTGACACGAAATGCTGACGAAGAATTCACAGAAGAGGTTATGGAATCTTTTATTCCCCGGACCATCCTTCCGGATGATGAGAAGCTAATGGAGGAAAGGCAGGGCAAAGGGCCGGAATACGCAAATTCTAAGAACTGGGAAGTGCTTGGCAGCTATAGTTATGATGAATGGGATTCCCGGATGCAGGATTATAAGAACGATTGGTGTACCGTCTATGAAGTGTCTCCTTCAGGTACTGATAATGAGTTCTACCTTTACTCCAGGGAACATTATGCACGTGAGATCACCCAGATCAACCGTATCTTCAAAATGATGAAGCCAGAGTCCTTCCGCAAATTAAGAAGGCAGCTGGATGGGGATGATTATGACCTCGATGCTTTGATCGAGGCCTTTGCTGACAGGAAGTGCGGTATAAATCCGACTGACAGGCTATACATAAGAAGGGATAAGCGTGAGAGGGATGTTGCTACTCTTTTCCTCCTGGACATGAGTGCATCAACGAAGAAGAAGCTGGATAATGGACGTCGGGTACTTGATGTGGAAAAGGATTCCCTTATCATTATGACACAGGCACTTGAAAGCATAGGCGATAAGTATGCAATAGCAGCTTTTTCCGGCAATACAAGGTCTGATGTGGAGTTCTATACTATAAAGGAGTTCGATGAAACCTTTTCAGAAGAGGCGGAATGTAAGATCAGTGCTCTTGAACCGGCACTGAACACGAGACTTGGAGCCGCTGTGAGGCACTCTGTCTCCAGGCTCAAAGGTGTCGATGCAAAGGT
The DNA here is from genome assembly GCA_051749005.1 of Halobacteriota archaeon. Lineage (GTDB taxonomy): Archaea > Halobacteriota > Methanosarcinia > Methanosarcinales > Methanosarcinaceae > Methanococcoides. The sequence goes on from JBNJIC010000039.1 coordinate 1,890, forward strand.
CAAACTTCTTGTGCTTCTTTCCGACGGCGATCCTTATGACCTTGGTTTTGCTGATGACAGGTATGAAGGTCAGATAGCTATAGAGGACACAAGGGTTGCAATACAGGAAGGCAATGCTCTTGGAATGCACTTTTTCTGTATTACCGTTGACAGTGAGGCTGCTGAATATCTGGATTCTATATTTTCGGATGTGGGTTACACTATAATTGATAATGCAGCTACACTTCCGGAAAGGCTTCCTATGCTCTACAACAGAATCACAAGTTGATGTGATAAAAATACTTTTATTTTCTAAAAAGAAAGTGAAATTACAGCCTTTTAAGCTACAATTAATTGGTAAGAACTTGTGGTAACTTAGATCGTAAGTTCTTCACCGTTGGCAGGGGCATATCCTTTCACTCCCATTTCTTCAGTTACCCATTCAGCGAAATCCTCAGCATTCTCGCCGTGCATTGTAAAGACCCTCTCTCCGCCTTTGTCACAGAATTCCTTTACTATCTGCTTAAGTTCAATGTCGCCGCAGTGGGCTGAGAAATCATATTGTTCTACCTTCATGCGGACCTGCTGGATAGCTCCATCATTTTCAATAATGCCTGTGTCGAGCAGCATCCTTCCGTTGGTACCTTCTACCTGGTATCCTGTAAGCATGATCTTGGATTTCGGATCCTTGTAGAGTTGTTTGAGGTAGTACAATACGGGTCCGCCATTGAGCATTCCGGCAGTTGTCACGATCACGGAACCGTGGAGTGAAACACCTGCTCTTTTCCTTCCCTTAACAAATATTGCATTATCGAATGCATGTTTCAGGTGTGCAGGATTCTTAAGGTAATCTGGATGTTTCATCAGGAGTTTGTATATGCCCACTCCCATCCCGTCCACATAGCATGGAATTCCATGGTCGCTTAAGAACATGAGTATTTCCTGTGTCCTGCCAATGGCAAAAGCAGGGATCAGGACATTTCCTCCCATGTCCAGCGTATCTTTGAGGGAGTCGATAAACTCCCTTTCAGTCTCCTTCCTGGAAGGGTGATCTTCATTGAAGTATGTGCTTTCTGTAATGAGTGCATCTGCTTTTGGCAGTTCCTCCGCTGCAGGCACAAGTCTTGTATCGCAGGTGTTGATATCACCTGTATAGAGTATGCTCTTTCCGTCCTTCTCAAGATATACTGATGAAGAGCCCGGAATGTGGCCTGCGTTATAGAAACGGGCTTTATAGCCGTGGGTATGGAACTCTATGCCATAGTCCACCATTTTTGTACACAATGTCATTTGCTGGAGTTCCCAGCCTGTGTAGGGAACTGACCTTCCTTCTCTTTCTGCTATTGAAAGGGTGTCTTTAGCAAGTATGTGTGCAAGATCTGCAGTCGGCGGTGTCATGAACACATCAGGTTTCATGTCCATGAGATTGGGAACAGCTCCGCAGTGATCCAGATGACCGTGTGAAACCAAGACCGCTTTGGGCCGGACATCGTTTATTGGATAGAGTGCCTCTTCTCCCGGTTTTATCCCATAATCGACCAGTATCTCTTCATTCACAGTAACTGCAGAACGTCCGACTTCCTTACAACCGCCTTTGAATCCCAGTTTCATTTTATCACTTCTTTTGTTTACTTATGCAATAGCTTCCTGCCATTTCATGATCTTTCCTACAGATATGCCCGTGTTCTTTGAAAGCTCAATGGCATTGACTTCCTCTAGTTCGTCCACAGTTGAAACACCTGCATCCTCCAGTTTTTTGGCTGTAACTTTTCCTATACCGGGAACGTCTATGATCTTCTCAGGTCTCGGGGTTTCAGGCTGCTTGCGCTTCTCTTCTTCCTGTGTTTTCTTCCATTCGATGAAATTACATTGCGGACAACCAAGGTCCCATGGACGTTTACCTGCATTTATGATCTTGATGTTGTTTATTCCGTGCTCTTCGCAGACCTTATCAGTCACGATGACCTGTCCGCTCTTTGGAAGGGGCAATGAAAAATTGCAGTCCGGATATCCTTCACAGCCAATGAATCTTGACCCCCTCTTTGAACGTCTTACCATGAGCTTTGAACCGCATTCCTGGCATATACCGATGACCTTATCCTCGCGAAGTCCCGCACGTAGTGATTCTGATATTTTTTCTGTGTTTCCATCGAATTCTTCGAATACATCGTGGAGCATCTTCCTTGATTCGTTAAGGACATTATCTTCCTGTACCTTGCCTTCTGCAATTAGGTCCATGTCTTCTTCAAGCTTGCTCGTCATGTCATGCTTTGTGATAGTAGGGGCATATTTTTCAAGAGTCTCTACCACTGCAAAAGCCGTTTTTGTAGGCTGTAGCGGGTTCCCGTGGACATATGCCCTTGAATAGAGCTTGCTGATGATGTCATGGCGGGTTGCTTTTGTGCCAAGTCCCAGCTCTTCCATGAGCTTGATAAGCCGTCCCTGTCCATATCTTCCTGGTGGCTGGGTTTCCTTGTCCAGCATCTCTTTGCTTTTTATGCTTAGCACATCACCTTCTTCCAGGGCAGGGAGAAGTCTGTCCTGTGGAGCATTGTATGGGTAGTACCATCTCCATCCGGCGTGAAGCAGTCTTGCACCATTTGCCTTGAACTCCTCTCTTTCAATGTCGAACCTTACTTTAAGGGTCTCCCACTCTGCTTCTTCAGCAAATGTTGCAAAGAATCTTCTGACAACCAGTTCGTAGAGTTTCCATTCCTGATCATTGAGTTCGTTTTTCTTTGCAAGGGATGCGGGATAGATAGGAGGGTGGTCGGTGGTCTCTTTCTTACCACGGGTAGGAACAAGTTTATCCTTTGCGAGCAGTTTTTCAGCATAATCCTTGAAAGTCCCCTTCTTGAATATCTCTATCTGTTCTCTCAGGTCAATGGATTCCGGATATACTGTGTTGTCGGTCCTTGGATATGAAATGAAACCGCTTGTATAGAGCGATTCTGCGATCCTCATGGCATTAGCGGCACTATAACCTATGGAACTTGCAGCACCTATGAACTCAGTAGTGTTGAACGGAGTAGGCGGCTTGTCTTTCTTCTTAGACCTGACAACTGAGGATACCATTGCATTGTCACCGATGAGCTGCATAATCCTTTCAGCTTCTTTCCTGTCCCAGAACTTCTGGGTCTTGTGCTGGACATTGAAGAGCTCACCACTCTTGTCCTTGAGGGTTGCATAGATCTCCCAGTACGGTTTCGGGACAAAGGCCTTCCTTTCCTTTTCCTTGTCAACGATCAGTGCAAGTGTTGGTGATTGAACTCTTCCTACAGATAGGAAAAGCTTGCCCAACCTGCCTGCTGAAATTGAAAGGTATCTTGTAAGCGATGCACCCCAGACAAGGTCAATTACCTGTCTGGAATGACCTGCATCAGCAAGATTGAAGTCAATGGCTGAAGGATTTGCAAATGCATCATCGATCTCTTTCTTTGTGATCGCACTGTAGAACACACGGTCAAAGTCGACTTCCGGGTTAACTTTCTTGATGATCTCCAGCGCTTCGACACCAATAAGCTCTCCTTCCCTGTCGTAGTCAGTAGCAATGGTTACGTGAGTTGCCTCTTTTCCCAGCTTTTTAAGGGCATTCACGATCTTTACATGGGTAGGTGTAGTGACGACATCTGCATCGATGAGCTCCTTTGACTCTACTTTCTGCCAGTTGTTGTATGCTTTTGGGAAGTCCAGTTGTACTATATGTCCGCTAAGACCCATAACTACGGTCCTGTCTTCATCCTTGAACTCGTAAGTGTCCATTCCGCTGACACGGACCTGCTTTGGCTTCTTTGGGGCAAGAATGCTTGCTATCCTTTTGGCTGCAATGTGTTTTTCTGCTATGATAAGATGCATCGAAAACTCCGATATGATCAATTTGTAAATATTTGGAACTTCATGACGTTGCCGGTGAAATTATAATAGGTATGCAGGTGTTGAAAAATCTTTATATAATAAAAAGTTTTGTATCACACTAATATATTAATATGCTATATATGTGTGATAATTACAGATCATATGTTCTTATCTTCCTTTTTTCCGCTTAACTCTATCCTGTTGCGAAGTTCGTTGATACCCAGAGTTGGTGCTACCTTCTTCGGGCATACTGCAACACACTTATAAACAGCGTCACAACCCCATACCCCTGAATCGGAATTAACAATGTCAAGACGCTGTTCTCTGTGATCCTCATCTTCCCTTGGGTCAAGGTCAAAACGCCATGCTTTTGCAAGGGCTGCCGGTCCGTAGTATTTATTGTCCCTTGCTGCAACAGGACATGATCCGTGACATATTGCACAGAGGATGCAGTTCGTATATTGCTCAAGGTTTACCTGCATCTCCTGAGCCACAATGTTTTCCTTGTCAGGAACATCCTCCTTTAGTTCAAGCCAGGGTCTTACAGTGTCAAGCAGCGAATAGAATTCTTCCATATCCACCACCAGATCGCGTATGACATCAAGGTTTGGAAGAGGTTCGATAAGTATCTCATTGTTGTCCTCTTCATTCATCTTGTTTGCTATAAGAACTTCAGGATTTCCCTCGTTGGTAGGTTCTTTTTTAAGGTCAGATACCTGTGTCCTACATGCAAGCCTTGGAACCCGGTTGATCAGCATTCCACAACTTCCACATACGGCACCTCTGCAGGAGTACCGGAACGTCAGGCTTGCATCCAGCTTTTCCTGGATATAGAACAATGCTTCCAGCACGGTCATTCCGGGCCTGTCATCTACCTCAAATACTTCGTACCAGAACTTATCACCATCCTGTCTTCTGATCTTCAGTTCCATCATCAGTATGTCCTCCTCTGTGGCTGGAATCTGGTTATGTTAACATCCTTGTATTCCAGTCGGGGTCCTTCGGGTGCAGGATATGCAAGTGTGTGCTTCAGCCAGTTCTCATCATCCCTTTCAAGGAAGTCCGTCCTGTAATGGGCACCCCTGCTTTCCTCACGTACCATTGCTCCCAGTGCGATCACATGTGCCAGGTCCAGCATGCCTTTAAGTTCAATGGCATTGAGCAGTTCAAGATTGAATTCCTTTGCAGTTGTCTTTACCTTCAGGGACTTTGCCTTGTCTTCCAGCTTTTTAATAGCTTCGACAGCCTTCTCAAGCTTCTTCTTTTCTCTGAAAACACCGACATTTTCCTGCATGGTCCTCTTCAGCCCCTCACTGATATCGGAATAGCTCTCACCATGACTTCCCATCATTTCTGAGATCGCATTTCTTTCAGCATCTAGTGCCTTTTTCAGAGAGCTATCTCCTTTATCTTCTTCTCCCAGTGATGCAACATAATCTGCTGCATGTTCTCCTGCTCTTCTTCCAAAGACCACGGTGTCAAGCAGGGAATTTCCTCCCAGCCGGTTTGCACCATGAACACTTATGCAGGCACATTCGCCAACTGCATAGAGACCATTTGCAGGTGTTGCACCGTCCTTGTTCGATCTGATGCCACCCATGGAGTAATGCTGTCCGGGCTGTACGGGAATTGGTTCCTCAACAGGATCGATACCTGCAAAATCGATGGATATCTGGCGAATTCCTCCCAGCCTTTCTTCAATAATATCTTTCCCGAGATGTGTGATGTCCAGATGGACATATCCTCCGGGGAACCCTCTTCCTTCATCGATCTCCTGTTGTATGGACCTTGCAACGATATCCCTTGGTGCCAGTTCCATTGAGGAGGCTGCATAATCCTTCATGAAGCGTTCATGGTCTTTGTTGTAGAGGTAACCGCCTTCACCCCTTGCACCTTCGGTGATCAGGATATTGGTGCCCCAAAGCGTTGTGGGGTGGAACTGTACGAATTCCATATCCTGTAATGGTACTCCTGCTCTGTAAGCAAGGCTGATACCAAATCCCTTGTTGATGATAGCATTGGTGGATTTTTCATAGATACGACCGTATCCTCCTGTGGCAAGGACCGTTGCCTTTGTTTTGAAGACCTCCAGCTCGGAGCTCAGCAGGTTCATAGCAACGAATCCATGAGACCTGTTGTCCCCGATTACAATTCTTGTCACAAGCCATTCCCTGTAGACCTTGATACCGGCACGCACGACTCTTTCATGAAGTGTATGGAGAAGGTTGTGTCCGGTCCTGTCACCGGCATAGCAGGTCCTCGGGAAACCCGCACCTCCAAAGGGGCGCTGTGCGATGGTACCGTCATCCTTCCTTGAGAAATTGGTACCCCAGTGTTCTATTTCAAGGACCCTGTCAGGGGCTTCCTTGCAAAGTATCTCAACCGTATCCTGGTCTGCAAGGTAGTCACTCCCCTTTACGGTATCGAATGCATGGGATTCCCAGCTGTCATCTGATCCCAGGGATGCATTGATCCCTCCCTGTGCGGCTCCGGAGTGGCTGCGTATCGGGGGCACCTTGGATATTATAGCTACACCCACTCCCTTTTCGTGAAGCTCGATGGCACATCTGAGGCCTGAAAGTCCGCCACCTATCACTACTACATCGTGTGTTATCATTTTCCCACTCCGGTCATACTAATTGGGTCAAGAAGTTGTTCTGCTTCCTTTTCATCCATTATGTCCATTTCCTTCACGATCTCGATTATGCTCTTGTTCTTCCGGTGTGCAGTGTATGCGATCTCTGCTGCTTTCTCATAACCTATGCTTGTTGCAAGTATAGTGACAAGAGCAAGACTCTGATTTGATAGTTCCTCACATCTTTCCCTGTTAGCGGTTATTCCCCTAAGGCATTTTTCCGTAAAGGAGATGGATGCACCAGTGAGTATCTCTATTGAGCTGAGAAGATCGTAGGCAAGAATGGGAGTAAATACGTTAAGTTCGAACTGTCCTCCCTGTGCTGCCATGGTTATTGCCGTATCATTCCCGATGATCTGGAAACACGCCATGTTCATCATCTCTGCCATCACCGGGTTCACTTTACCGGGCATTATTGAAGAGCCGGGCTGTACTGTCGGGAGATTGATCTCGCCTATGCCAGTTCGCGGACCGCTTGAAAGAAGGCGAAGGTCATTTGAGATCTTGATAAGGCTTACAGCAATGCCTCGCATTGCAGCCGATGCTCCGAGGATGGCCTCTGCTGACTGGGTGGCCTCAAATGGATTGTGGGCAAGCCTGAAGTCCTGTCTGGTGATCACTTCCATCTCTTTTATTGCGATCTGGCTGAAATCTTTCGGTGTGTTCAGTCCGGTACCGACAGCAGTACCACCCATGTTTAGTTCCTACAGTCCATCAAGTGATACTTCAAGCTGCTTTATGCCTAGTTCCAGCATTTGTGCATATCCGGAGAATTCCTGGCCGAGTGTTATGGGTACAGCATCCTGGAGGTGTGTTCTCCCAGGTTTGACAATATCCATGAACTCAGAAGACTTTTCGGCAAGAACGATCAACATTTCTGCGAGTGCAGGCATGAGCTCTGCAGTGATGGTCTCAACAGCTGCGATGTGGATAGCAGTGTGTGTGGTATCATTCGATGACTGGGACATGTTAACATGGTCGTTCGGGTGAACTATTTCGTAGTGACCCTTTTCAAAACCAAGTATCTCAAGAGCCCTGTTGGCAATGACCTCATTCGCGTTCATGTTCTGTGAGGTTCCTGCACCTGACTGAAAAGCATCCAGCACGAAATGGTCATTGAAATTACCTTCTCTTACTTCGGATGCAGCCTTGATTATGGCGTTCCCTTTTGTAGCATCAAGCTTCCCGGATTCAATATTCGCACGTGCGGATGCCATCTTTATTGCTGCCTGTGCTTTTATAAAAGAAGGAGGTAACCTCTGGTGGCTGACCCTGAAATTTTCAAATGCTCTTGCTGTCTGAGGGCCATAATAGGCATCCCCAGGTACTTCCACTTCCCCAAGTGTATCTTTCTCTAAACGGATATAACCCCCCCCGTTTGTTTTGTCTTCTACTATTTTACTGTGAACATCATGTCTCAGACATGTTCGATCTCTGTGTGATCAGATATTTCGGAATTTGTGGTGCAAAGATCGTTGATGCTTAATTTATGGACATCATCATTTCCGGTGAGCCTCGCGAAGTTCTCCAATTCCTGTGTGGAAACTCTCAGGAAGTTCTCCAGCTTCTTTGCAGAAATCTCGATCTTCAGCCTGGCCCTAAGCTCAGGGTTCTGAGTTGTGACACCTACCGGACATTTTCCAGTATCACATTGTCTGTATTGCTGGCATGCACACGCCATTAGCGCTGCTGTACCTATGGCAATAGCATCAGCACCAAGTGCCAGTGCTTTTGCAAAATCAGAAGATACCCTCAGGCCACCGGTTATGATTAGTGAGATGTCTTTTATTCCCTTCTCATCAAGGAATTTCCTCGCGCGGTAGAGTGCGAATATGGTTGGGATCGATGTTGAGTTCTTGACGAACTTCAGTGCAGCAGCAGTTGCTCCTGGTCTGCCGTCGATGGTTATGAAATCGGGCTTTGCATAGACAGCAACCTCCATGTCAGCTTCGATATTGCCGGCTGCCATCTTGATGCCGATGGGCTTTCCTCCTGAGGTTTCCCTAAGCCGTTTGACCTTTGCCTTCAGATCATCCTTGTTCCTGACATCATCAAAATGAGCCGGGCTCACGATGTCAGTGCCTTCGGGGAATCCCCTGATCTCTGCCAGCTCTTGTGTGACCTTCTCTGCGGGCAGGTGTCCGCCCATGCCAGGTTTGGCTGACTGTCCGATCTTGATCTCAATGGCATCCACTTTCTTCAGGTTATCTTCGGTAACGCTGTACCTGTTCGGCACGTACTCGAAAATGTATTTGTGGGCTTTCTCCATGCTCTCTTTAAGAATTCCGCCTTCACCTGAGCACATTGCGGTCTTAACGGTAGCACTTCCCATTGCAAGGGACTGTTTTATTTCCTTTGACAAAGCCCCGTAGGACATGTGGGTAATGAAAACAGGAGTTTCAATTACAAGAGGCATTTCTGCTTTTGGTCCGATGACAGTTGTCGTATTGACTGGTTCATCTTCGTTGAGGGGCATCTTTGCAAGCTGTGTTCCTTTGATGAGGATGTCGTTCCAGGAAAGTACATCATTCTTTGTTCTCATCGGTTCGAGGATAGACTCACCACTAACAGAGATCTTATGGATATCTTCCATATATGATTCGGTGGTGTCTGAATTCCTTTTCCATTCCCCAAGATAGCCGCTGATGTCTACTTTCCCAAGCTCTGAAACGGTGATCTTGCTCTTTGTTCCACATTTAGGGCAGGTCACTACCTCTTCTCTGGTAATTTCCTCTAACTCTTCTTTTTCAACGGGCTTCTGATGGTTTTTGTCTGCACCACATATAGGGCATCTCCATTCATCAGAAAAATCTTCTGGCTTTGTACCGGGTTTTACTCCTGTTTTTGAGTCTCCTCTGGAATCATCATATTCAAAAGCACCACATACATCACATCGGTATTCGGTCATCCCGAAAAAAGCCCCCTTTTATTATAAGAAAAATAAAAGAAAAAAAGTGGTCAGGCTGTCATCAAGTGGCTTTTGTCTGCACCACATATCGGACATTTCCAGTCGTCAGGGAAATCCTCCGGTTTTGTTCCCGGTGCAATTCCCATTTCAGCGTTTCCTTCTTCATCATCGTATTCAAAAACGTTACAGACGTTGCATTTGTATTTTGTCATTCAATTCTACGCTCCTTTTGTTGTATTTGTTTAAATGAAAAGTGTAATTTTTGCATCTCTTGCTTCATTGACATAGGTTCCAACTGCTCCATATTCATCGATCCAGTCGGTTCGAAGCTCTTCAGTTTTGAGTCCCATTATTTCCATGGTCATCTCACAGGCAATTATTTTCCCGCCCAGATCTTTGTAATCTTCCATAAGACGTTCGAGAGATGCCGCATTTGCTGCTTTCATGCGTTTTTTAATCATCCATCTTCCAAGCCCCAGCATGTTCATCTTTGAAAGAGGTCCTTTCTCAAGCCCGCCTTTCTTAAGTCGCTGGAGTCCCCAGAAAGTAAAGTACAGGGAAACCTCCATTCCCATTGCAAGTGCCCCGTTGCCAACTATAAGAGCGCTGGATATCTTGTCCATATCTCCGCTATGGACAATAATGACAGCCTTGTCGGCTGTCTCTGCCATGTCGGTCATTTTATTCCCCTCGGGTTACCTGCGTATCTTTATTTTCCACTCATCGTCCTTTTCTTCGACATCAACAACATCAAGTCCAAGCGCTTTGCAGGCCATTGGTATCTCTTTTTTTGATGCGGGATGTGTTCCAAGAACAGTTACTTCGTCTCCCGGAGATGCCTTTCTCAAAGCTTTTCGGCACTCTACAAGAGGAACAGGACATGTTTCTCCTCGGGTGTCTATTTCTATTTCTGCCATATTTTTTACCTCCCCCATAAGTATATGTAATTAACAAATGTGATATAGCACCAAGTATATCCCAAATAAAATATCCATATTATACTATTAAAGTATTGTTAATTTGTCAAAATCAGCCTCATTGCGGTCTCGACTGCATCCTCTGGACTTGATGCAGGCCACGTTCCCTGGATGTCCCACTTTGATTCGAGTGTGACTATCGGTTTTCCCATTTTAAGTGAAAGGGCGATCTCCGAAAGTGTACCATATTCCCCGTCAATTGCTATCAATGCATCACAGGATTGTGCAATGATAGCATTTCTGGCATGTCCCATTGCAGTTACGATGAAAAAGTCTATATACTGGTTTGCATCCTTTTTTTGATTGCCGGGAAGGATCCCGATCGTCTCCCCTCCTGCTGCTTTGCAACCCCTTGACGCAGCTTCCATCACTCCTCCCAGGCCTCCACAAATAAGAGTCGCATTTTTCTTTGCGATCTCGGCACCAATGGCCTAAGCCATTCCGGCTACCTTTTCATCGCATGAACCTGCACCTATGACGCCTATCTGTATCAATATAACATCTCCTTCCTGCTTAACAGATTTAGTTCTCCCGATTTATTTCACCAGACGTACTTTATCAGATATATTCGCTCTGGATCCTGATGATATCCTTGCTGTCCTTTGCTTTTGAATAGTCTTCGAGGGGCTCTTTATTGACTTCCAGGAACGCATGACCCCAGTTGAACTTTGACAATATCTCCTCTGCCTGTTCTTTATTGCCAAGTATGTATAGGGTTGCTGCGAATGCTTCCACAGAGTTGAGCATGAAAGGCCGGCCGAAATTGATCGGATTTGCAGCCACGAGATAGGGCAGAGCACGGTGTTTGAGATGCAATCTCAAAAGCTGAGGAAAAACTTCTTCTACGGTTTCCCAGGAGCAATCAAGGACAGTGATATTTTGCTCGTTCCTGTCTGCAGGGGAAAGTGCCTGTTCTGCCATAGGGTCGAGAAGAATGGAGCCACGGGGGATCTTTTGGACTTTGTCGAAAAGGCGTGCAAGGTCAAATCTTGCCATCTTTTTCCCGGTACACTTCTTTGGATCACACTGTCGGGCGTGATAGATGTGGAGGTGGTATTTTTTCACTTTCTGTTTATCCATGAAGCATTATTGTTGTATTTGAGGTTATACTTTTTGGAATCCGGAAGTTCAAAATGTAAATCTCACTTAAAGAAAATCAGTTTAGCAATATGTATATACAAAAAGGGTATGAATTCTGATACTGAGAAATCCCAGTATCAGATTCAAAGTGGTGGTAGTATTCGTTTTTCCTCAAAGACATTCTCAGATTGTTTTGATTTGTGTCTTTCAGTATTTTCAGATAGGGCATACTATTATATAAAGGTTAACGGCGTAAACATTCTAAAAGCACAATGTTTATTCAACTATTTTTATTATTTATGTACTTCCTCTATTTTTCATTCCGACAGATAACTAAATAATATGTTCAGCCGTTATATCCATTATACAATTATAGGGAATTTTCTTATGAATATTATAAAAGGAGCAATTGTCGGATTGGTTTGCACAGTGATTCTGTATATGGTGCCGTTGATAAATGCACTTTCTCCTTTCTTTGGAGGCTTTATCGGAGGCTTTGTTGCTAAAGAAGGTGCTTTCGGGGGTTTCAAAGGAGGGGTTCTTATGTCTTTACTGGCAGCAATTCCCGGATTTATGCTTTCAGGCGCTCTTGCAGTCATGCTCGCGGATATACCTGTCCTGGGTGCTATACTTGCGGGTTCAGGTATTTTCATAACTCTGGTGATCGTTATCTACACTGCAATATTCGGAATTATCGGAGCCGTTGTTGGTGGGTCTGTAGTTGATAACAGTTGAATTGACTTTACTGTTTAAGTTTGTTCTTTGCAAGTTATATTTTGCATCTTTATTTGTGGGGCAGAAATATGTCTGAAAAAGAAGTGGTCATTGAGATCCCCTGGGATTCGGAGGGCATATTGCTTTCCAGAATCAATCGTTTCTTAGGTGTTGTGGATATCACATCCTATTCGGGATCCCCTTCAGATATAAGGGGGGAGATGGTCCACATACATGACCCCGGCAGACTTGAAGACCTGCTTTATCCGGGTAACGAACTGCTGCTGAAAAAAGCTTCCAATCCCAATAGGAAAACTGGCTGGGATGTCATTGCTGCTAAAGCGGATGATGGCTGGATACTGATAAATTCAGCCTTCCATCGAAAGATCGCGGAATGGGCTATATGGAACGAGGTCTGCCCTTTTTTTGAAGGGCTGGACTCGGTTACAGCAGAGAAGAAGTTAGGGGATAGCAGACTGGATTTCCTTCTCGAAAAAGGGGATACGAATATCTGGGTTGAAGTGAAAGGGTGCACGCTGATCAATGGTAATAAAGCAATGTTTCCTGATGCGCCGACTGTCAGGGGAAAGAGGCATATCGAAGAGCTGATCAAAGCAGTCAGGGCTGGCGATGAAGCCCTTCTGCTGATCCTGGTGTTCAGGACTGATGCAAAATGTTTTGTACCTAACGAGGTCATTGACCCTGATCTTGCAGAGATTTTCAGGGAAGCGGTCAAATAGAATGTTAATATGTGCCCCATGTTGTTCAGTTACGAAGGGCAGGAAATTATTTACAGGGGTCTTATTCCTTTGTGTGACGGATGGGGCTGAGATTAGTTTATTGATAATATGGAGCTGATGTGATTGGATATCGATGAAGTTGTGAGGATTCATGCAAAACCTTCAGGCGATGAAGGCAAGAAAGTCGGTCTTGAGATGAACGAACACCACTTTGAGCTGTGGAAATGGGGTGTAGGGCATATTTCCATTGAACCGGATTCATGGGTGCTCGATGTAGGTTGTGGTGGTGGCCGGGCTGTTAGCATCCTGGCAGACCTCGTGGAGGCCGGTAAGGTATATGGTATCGATCATTCCCCTGAAATGGTAGGTCTTGCGACCAAACTGAACAGGGCTGCAGTTGACAGTGAGCATGTGACAATAATTCATTCCTCGGTCTCAGAGCTTCCATTCCCGGACAGGATGTTCGATATCGTCACTGCTTTCGAAACATGTTACTTCTGGCCGGATATCGTAGAGGATCTCAAAGAGGTCAGGCGCGTGCTCAAGGATGGCGGCAAACTCCTGATAGTCAATGAGATGTACCAACACACAAGTTTTGAGGAGAGGAACATGCCTTTCACACAAGTGGACGGGATGAATATCTTCTCACCTACAGATTACAGGAATATGCTCAAAAATGCAGGCTTCTCTTCTGTTCAGATCGAAGAGGTTCCGGAGAATAACTGGATAACCGTTATCGCAGTAAAATGAAAAAGTGATCAGAAATAAACAACGAAAATCAACAGTAACCAAAAATGACCATAATCCCGAAAGGTGATCAAAGATGCAGGTAACAGAACATGTACATGCCCTGAAGATACCTTTCAGTCTCACCACAGACTCAGGTATTGTGGTAGAGCGTTTCGTATATTCATATCTTATCTATGGAAAGGACGTCTGCCTTGTTGATTGCGGCGTTGCATCTTCGGAGCAGGCCATCTTCGACTACATGAAAAGGACAGGAAGGGATTCTGGGGAGATCTCGCTGATAGCGCAGACGCATTCCCACGCGGATCATATAGGGGCGACCCCTGCAATAAAGAGACTGACGGGGTGCGAGGTTGCTGCCCACAGCAATCTGACCGGTGGTCCGGTTAAAGTTGATCGTGTGCTTGAGGACGGGAACCTTCTCGATCTTGGTGAAGGCATGGTTCTGAGGGTGATCCACACTTCTGGCCATTCGAAAGGCTCTATATCTCTGCTTTTATCCCCTGACAATGTACTCTTCTCAGGTGATGCGGTCCCTCTTGTTGGTGATATTCCAATCTATGATGATGTTGAAGAGGTCATTTCATCTCTCAGGAAGCTTAGGGAGGTTGCCGATGTAGGGGTGCTGTTGTCATCATGGGATGATCCGGTAAAGGGTTATGAAGTCTACAAGGAGATCGATAATGCTATCGATCATGTTAAAAAAGTCCACGAGGCGGTTCTGGAATTCTCTCTGGTTTCATGGAAGAGGGTTCTTGAAGAGATCGGACTGAAAGATGTGCCTCTCAATCCACTGGTGGTTAGAACTTTCGAGGCTCATTTGAGGGCGAAGAAAGATATTTCCTGATATTTTCAATGGTCTTCTCAGTAAATTCCGATTATCAGCTAACATTGCTGGTATGATCTGCATTTCCATAGTTTTTCCTTAATGCAATCCACACCATTATACCGGACAGGCCGATAAGGAGGCTGCTGATGTTAAAAGGTGTCTCAAAGCTGACATATCCTCCAAGTACACCTCCGATTAAAGGGCCTACAGCAAGTCCTGCTGCTTGTGCACTGGTTATTGTGCTAACCCGGCTACTCACCTTTCTCTCTCCTGAAAGTTCCACTGCAAGAGCGAGGAGGGGTGTCTCGACGGCTGCCATAGCTATTCCCTGCAGTAACCTCAGCAGGATGAGTGTGTTAACATTGTCCACCTGTCCGAGAGCATAGACGATGATCGCGTTGAAGAAGATGCCTGCAAGTATGGGCAATTTCCTTCCGAATTTGTCCGAG
>JBNJIC010000040.1:0-16347 GCA_051749005.1 Halobacteriota archaeon
CATTATTAAATATATTATTTTAAAATATTATCTAGTATAAAATATATAATATATATATATATATATACAAACACACACAACTGAAGATAATCAAACGATAGGACATTTTCAATATCAAGACCATGAAGACCATAAAAGGTGATCTTCTGGAAGAGTAAACAGGTTTTGAATCAACTCAGAGCTTTCGCAATTCAGAGATTGAATAATATTGATCGATTGAACTTTAATACCTAATATATACAGAAACTAAAATGTCATGAATTATATATTATATATAAAAGACAAACGTATATGATAACTATATAAAATATAGAGAATAATTATATAAAACAAACACGCAAAAAAGAAAGAACATGAAATCCAGTGATGAAAAGATAAAAGTACTCTTTATATGTACCCATAATAGCGGGAGAAGCCAGATGGCAGAAGAGTACTTGAACAGAATTGCAGGCACAAATTACGAGGCAGAAAGTGCCGGATACGAACCTTCCAAAATTAATCCACTAGTGCTTGAAGTAATGAAGGAAGATGGATTCGATCTTGGTGACAAAAAAACCCGGGATGCCTGGGACCTTTTCAGAGAAGGTAAGTTCTTTAACTATGTAATCACGGTTTGTGACAGGGCAAATGAGGAAGAATGCCCGCTATTCCCCAAACCATTCAACCAATTGAACTGGCCTTTCCCGGACCCGGAATCATTTGCAGGTTCCAAAGAAGAGAAACTGAATAAAACAAGATCACTGAGAGATTCAATAAAAGAGAAGATACAGCAATTCGTTGAAGAAACTGCCGGCTGATAAAATGGCTTTCAATTCTTCACTTACTCATTTTCTATTCTGGTATATCATGCCCATCAGATTTTAGATAATAATCTATCTTATTTTTTATAGAATTTTTAAGCAATCAGACCCATTCTAACTCATTAACCTGATGAACTTCATAGCTGTTACAGGAACAAACTTTACACGATATATTTTCAGAAAGAACTGAATTCCATATTTGGTTTACTTTATCTGCCTGTTGAAATATAAAGTTCCTGAAAAATTGATCCGTCTAAAAGTAAAAGAAAGGATATTTAACCATCTGTTGATAAACATATACAATTAGTTTGAACATCTCAGGATACAACAGCATAACAAAAGAGATAATAAACGATAACATTTATTTATAATAATTAAGGGGATTCAGAGCTCATGCTGGAAAAAATAGATCTTTCCAAAAAGATAAGTAATGAAGAATACAAAGATATTGTAAAGGACCTTGAGATAAGGATGGGAGAGCTTCAGCGAAAAGCATGGAATTTTAAGGTGCCTATAATTGTGGTTTTTGAGGGATGGCATGCCTTTGGTATGAGCTATGTTATAAACCGCTTCCTTCTGCCACTTGATCCAAGAGGATTTCGTTTCTACACTGCAACCGCACCCACAGAAGAAGAAAAACTCATGCCCTTTATGTGGAGGTTCTGGACAAAAATACCTGCAAGAGGCCAGATCGCAATATTTGACAGAAGCTGGTATCGACGTGCCATAATCGAGAACATGGAGGATGACCTGAATGAAGATTTCGAAAGATGCCTTTCAGAAATTAACAGTTTTGAAAGACAGCTTGCCGATGATGGCTACCTAATAGTCAAACTCTTTTTGCACATAAGCAAAGAGAAGCAAAAACAAAGGCTTGAAGAGCTTGCAGCATCGAAAGGAGACCTGTTGATAATTGGCAGGGACGAAATGGACGATGCCAATGATTATAACCACTATCTCTATACTGTCGAGAAAATACTTGAGAGCACAGACTACTTCCATTCTTCATGGACCATAGTTGAAGCGGAGAACTGTAATTTTGCAGCTGTAAAGATCATGTTGACTCTGATAGAAGCAATAAGCGATAAACTGAAAAAGCTCGACATGGAGTCTGTGAACACCACAACAGTAAGTCTGCTACCGGAAGAGGATGTTTCTGAAGTACCCTCACTGAAAACATCGATACTTGCAAATACCGACTTTAGCAGGTCATTGACTAAAGATGAATACAAGGAACAAAAGAAAAAATACCAGGAAAAACTGCATTATCTACAGTACGAAGCCTTCAAGAAGAAGATCCCCATAATAATTCTTTTTGAGGGATGGGATGCTTCAGGCAAGGGTGGAAACATCAGGAGGCTTACAAAAAAGCTCAATCCTCGAATATACTCAGTTATCCCCATCGAAAAGCCTAATGACTACGAACTGGCACATCATTATCTATGGAGGTTTGCAAACAAAGTTCCTGCAGGAGGTCAGATCGCAATATTCGATCGTAGCTGGTATGGAAGGGTTCTTGTTGAAAGAGTTGAAGAACTCTGTACACCGGAAGAGTGGAAAAGAGCTTACAAGGAGATAAATGAGTTTGAATCCATGCTTACGGATGATAATGCAGTTATTATCAAGTTCTGGTTGCATCTGGATCAGGACACACAACTTAAGAGATTTAAAAGAAGAGCAAACACACCACACAAGCAATGGAAGATCACTCCTGATGACTGGAGAAACCGGGAAAACTGGAACCTCTACAGGGAAGCAGTTGATGAAATGCTTGAAAAGACCAGCACAACATATGCCCCATGGACGATAGTGGAAGCAAACGATAAGCGTTATTCAAGAATAAAAACTCTCAAGACCATAGTAAAAGCCCTTGAAGAAAAACTACAGCTATGAATATTAATGGGACAATTTACTGAAATCAGCAAAAATACAAATAACCCATGCAAAAATACAAGGATCTTTGAATTTTAATATAAATTGTTATTACAGTAGAAAATATCAGATAAATCAATACCTGATATTAAATCCGTTTAAATTAAAAAATACATCAATTTACAGTTTTTTTGGCTTGCAGAGGAGATCATCGTCCTTCGCAACCCTGCCACATTTTTTGCAGAAATATTTAGGCTTCTTTACTATTTTTCTGAAAGCTTCTTCATTTTCTTTTATGTCATCTTTATTCCATGTACACATATTTTTTGCCATTTTCAACACCCCATAAAAAGATAGATAATGCAGATTCGAATTATAAACAATATTAAGTGTTTTTTGTGTATAAGCATTTTCATATATTTTATTACTACAATATTTTCACATAATAATGAAACTTTTTCTTGTTGCTATTAAAATGTATTACCCAGGCATCCTAGTTCAATCTTCATTAGAAATATTTAATAACTAAAAAAGAGCTCTTGATAATGAGAACAATGAGAGGCTATATAAATAAATCAGAAATACGAATGTTTTTGATCTTTGGAATTATGCTTATACCAATGGCGGTCCTGTTCTACCAGCAGGAACTCTCGCTGGGAATAATACCCTCTTATCCATTGTTCATCCTGCTTGTTCTCATGCTTATCGGCGCTAATATTGAGATACCTGTCAGTTCTTTTAAATCAAGAAAACCACAGTCCCTTGAAAGGAATGCGATGATACTGGAAGAGCTTTATTCCGTGCCTCTTGTAAAAGATGTCTCATCCAGTATGAAGCTGGCTTTTAATACAGTTGTGACCCTAAACGTTGGCGGGTTCATAATCCCTTTTATAATGATGTTGTTCCTTATCATCTTCCAGCCGGATTTCGTCGCGCTTGAGATCATGCTGATCATGATAGTTGCTGCAACGCTGCTCTCTGAGTTTGTGAATGGGATAGGCGTGGTAATGCCTGATTATATAGGACTGATAGCAGTCCCGTTTGCACTTATATTCGCACCTGAGAATGCTGCTGCTGTGACATTTGTAGCAGGTATCGGAGGCATCCTACTCGGAAATCTCGCAGGACTCGTTATGGTAGACAGAGAAAACAAAGGAAGCGCTTTTATCAACCTCGGCGGGGTTGGAAGCTTTAAGGCAATATATGTAACAACTGTCGTCTCAGCATTAATATCCTGGTTCATATGAAGATGCACTGTTGTGCATGTTCATTCTTTCCTGAAGTTTGCTTGCTGTCAGGTTTACAGTCCTGTACTTTGAAATACCCTTGTCAGTGAACCTGAAAGGCTGCGGTGAAGTATCCACACGTGTAGCCCTCATCTTCCGGACAGCCATCACAGGGGTAAGGTTTGGATCCACTTCATTTGCCTGCATCTGGTCAAGGAAGATAATACCATCTCCCAGAAAATCATATGTATCATATGATTTTGTCTCAATGCCGTGCTCTTTTTCAGTAACAAGGTATGAAGTAATGTTCTTTGACTTAAGTTGCTTGTGTAATGTACGCCATGAGAGGGATTTTCTGAACTCCGCCGGATCAGTAACCATGTTCATGGAATCAAAAACAACCCTCTTTGGCTTATAAGCATCAATTATTTCACCGATCTCTTCAAATGACAGAGGTGACATTCCAAAGATCTCAAGGTAGCCATCATCAATATGCTTTCCAATATCCCAGCCAAAGCGCATGAAATGCTGAATCAGTTGCTGTATCCTTTCTTCAAAGGAGAAAAAGAGGCATTTATCATCGTTCCTGATCCCTTCCATTAAGAACTGCATGCAAAGAGTGGTCTTGCCTGTACCGGGAGGTCCGGTCACAACAACAGTGAAGCCTTCAGGAACACCGCCTTCCAGCATGTCGTCAAGACCTGCGACACCTGTATTGATCCTTTTGATAGCCTTGTCTATATTGTTCGTATCGATCTTGGATTTGAACTTACTGCTATCAAGGGACATCAACGCCTTTTCAAGTACAAGGTTCTTGGCCCCAAGTTCCTTTTCATATCTTTCAAGTATCTTTACAGCGTCAGAACTCAATGTTGTGTGAACAGGGAACTTGTTTCGTGCCATAAAAGTAGATTAAAGCATTCAATATATAAGGCTTACTTCCACTGTGTTCACAAATATTAACATTATGTCCATCATTCCTCTTCTTCAGGGTAACCATGCCCTTCAAGGAATTTGCCCCTGCCTTTCTCAGCAAGTATTTCCTCTTCCCAGACCACTTCACCCCTTGCTATCGTTATCTTCGGGAATATAGCTTCCATGTCTTCAAATGGTGACCATCCGGCCTTACTATGAAGCATATCAGCTTTTATCGGAGTTGCATTGCGTGTGTCCACAATAATCAGATCAGCATCATAACCTTCAGCAAAGACCCCTTTTGAGTGGCGTGTGTCAAGACCAAATATGCGAGCAGGATTCCTGCTTGTAACCTCGATCATCCTGCCAATGGGAAGAATGTTCTTCCTGACAGCCATCAGCATAAGAGGCATCAGAGTTTCCACACCAGGAACACCCGATGGAGCACTCCTTATATCAAGATCCTTGTCAAACTCAGTGTGAGGAGCATGGTCGGAGGCTATTGAACTCACAGTGCCGTCATTCACAGCATTCATAAGTGCTTTAACATTCCTGCGATCACGCAGTGGCGGGTTCATCTTTCCGAAAGTACCCAGACGGTCCCAGTCCCTTGTAGATAAGAAAAGATGATGTGGAGCGACTTCACATGTAAAGGTGTGCGGAAGATTCTCTGATGCTGCCACATATTTTTCCTTGCGGATCTGCCCCAGGGCCTCCAGGGTACTGATGTGACAGAAATGAGACCTTGTACCTTTTTCTGCAATAACTTCAAGCGCTTTCTCCACAGCTAATCCTTCACACAGGTTTGAGCGTATCCGCGAATGTGATGAAGGTGAAAGGTCTTTTTTGAGCAGCTTTTCGTTCTCCAGGCGTATGTTCTCGTCCTCTGCATGGATGCATGCCACTGCATCAAGTTCCTTGATGAGCCCCATTGCCACTGCAAAATCCTCTTCACTTATATTGAGCCCGCCTGTAGATTCAGCCATGAAGATCTCACCAAATGCACTGACACCAAGTTCCCACAGCAATGGAAGGGATTCAAGATTCTGTGTAACACCTCCATTGATACCAAAATCAATGACAGACTTACGTTTTGCCAGCTTCAGCTTTTCCCTGAAAGATGACTTATCCACTGTTGGCGGGATTGTGTTAGGATGCTCTATTACAGTCGTGATCCCGCCGGCTGCTGCCGAGCAGGAACCTGTATACCAGTCTTCTTTCTTCACCATGCCGGGCTCCCGGAAGTGCACATGTGCATCTATACCGGCAGGTATCGTCAGCGCCCCTTTGGCATCGATCAGGAGATCAGGGTCAGATCCTGTGAGATCCTTTGCAATGCGCTCGATCTTTCCATTATTGATCAGTACCTCGCCTGGCTGCAAAAAGTTGTTGTAGAAAACCTTTGTGTTCTTAATAAGGATGTCAGTCATGGATAGGATCCCCTTTTAAAAGATAAATATATCAGATTTTATGAATCTTTACGTTTGGATTTACTTTTTTATGTATTATAAATCTGTGCTTTCTCGTTTTGCTTTTGGTACTAGCCTTAAATCAGAACCTTAAACATGTACCTGGATATCTACTATATAATATATATCAACATGGCATACATTGTATGATATATAATACTAAATATTATATAAAGGCAAATAATATAAAAGAAGAGAGCTTTCTTGCTTTTGAAAATCAACTCGTAGGGTACAACAAAACACATTTAGTATATAGAATATATATGGATATAGTCAATATTGTGCCATATATATGAATATATTGAATATACAGAGAAAGTCTATATACGTTTCACCTTATTTTCTCCTTCGCAGGTCAACAATATAAATGAAAGATCTGAAAAACAATTTAGTTCGATAAGGTGAAAAATCAATGTTCAAGAAATCAATTTCATATATGGTCATGCTTTTGCTGATCACTTCACTTGCTCTTTTCGGAGCAGGTTGTGTTGGCGACGATACAGCTGACGAAGGCACAGATGCAGACTACGGTGCTGACGAAGAAATGAAGTCAATAATGATCAAGGGATCCGACACAGTTCTCCCCCTTGCCCAAGCAGAAGCAGAGGTATTCATGATGGAATACCCTGACAAGACCATATCTGTCATCGGTGGAGGATCCGGTGTCGGTATCGCAGCACTCATTGATGGCGAAGTAGATATTGCAATGGCATCAAGAGGAATGAAAGATTCAGAAGTTGAGAATGCACAGGCAAATGGTATCAACCCTCTGGAGCATACGATTGCATGGGACGGTATCTCTGTTATTGTAAACCCTGAGAACCCGGTATCCGAACTTACATACGAGCAGCTCAAGGCCATCTATGTTGGTGAGATCTCAAACTGGAACGAAGTTGGCGGAGAAGACCGCGAAATAGTAGTCCTCGCACGTGACAGCAGCTCAGGTACATACGAATATTTCAAGGGAGAAGTAATGGATGGCAACGAATACAGAGCTGATGCACTTACAAACCCATCAAACGGAGCTATTATGCAGACCGCATCACAGAATCCTAATGCGATCGGTTATGTCGGTGTCGCATACCTTGATGACACTGTAAAAGCACTTGGAGTAGACAAAGGAGACGGTGCTCTGGAACCAACATCCGAGAACATAATCGCAGGTACATACCCACTCGCAAGACCACTTTACTTCTACACAGACGGTGAACCAACCGGCCTTGCACTTGAGTTCGTCGAGTTCGTCTCCAGTGAAACAGGTTCAGAGACCATCTTCGAAGTAGGGTATTTCCCTGCTTAATCCTTTTAAGGTTCTTATTGGACCAGGATGAATTATGTTGCATAGAAAAAAGAAGGAAAAGGCAATTGAATCCACATTGTTAATGGTAAGTGGAATTACAGTTGTAGCTCTTTTCCTCCTTTGTTTTTTCCTTTTCAGGGAAGGATATATTTTATTCACAGATTATCCCATCATTTCTTTCATAACCGGGAGTTCCTGGTATCCAACATCAATACCACCAAAGTTCGGTTTATTACCGCTTTTAACAGGTTCATTGATCGTAACAGCTGGTGCTATTGTTATATCAGTCCCTCTGGGGATCGCTACAGCAGTATATATATCAGAGCTTGCAGATCCGAAAATAGCACAACTGATAAAACCATTTGTGGAAATTCTTGCAGGCATCCCATCAGTTGTTTACGGTTTCTTTGGTCTTGTGATAGTAGTTCCATTACTACAGGATATTTTGGACCTTCCTACAGGACAGACCGCACTGGCCGGTTCGATCATGCTTGGAATGATGGCACTGCCTACAATAATATCAGTATCGGAGGATGCCATTAATTCAGTACCAACTGCTCTTAAAGAAGGCTCCCTTGCTCTTGGAAGTACCGAATGGCAGACCATTTACAGGGTGATATTGCCAGCAGCATTGTCAGGAATATCAGCATCTGTTATGCTTGGTATCGGAAGAGCTATAGGAGAGACAATGACCGTCATGATGGTAACCGGAAATACAGCCATAATACCCGGAATTCCGGAAGGCATTTTTGATCCTGTCAGGACCATGACCGCAACTATTGCGCTTGAAATGGGAGAAGTTCCACAGGGCAGTGATCATTTCCATGCGCTGTTCGCAGTCGGTGCAGTACTTTTCATAATAACCTTCATCGTCAATCTAATCGCTGACAGCATTAAGAAGAGATACAGGCTTGAGGAGGGGATCTGATGTTCTTTACACCAAAAACATCTGAAAAACTGGCATTTACCTCACTGAGGATCTGCATGGCAATGGTAATTGCTTTCGTATCTATCATCATAGTATATATTGCTTATAATGGATACAGTGTCCTTAGTCTTGATTTCATAACCCAGATGCCAATTAAAAGAATGACTGAAGGAGGTATTTATCCTGCTATTGTAGGATCGCTTATGCTGATCGGTCTTTCAATGTCCTTTGCTGTCCCTCTTGGCATACTTTCAGCAATTTACCTGAATGAATACTCAACACCAGGACGTATTTCATGGGGAATCGAAATGGCGATCAATAACCTTGCAGGTACACCTTCAGTGGTATTCGGTCTTTTCGGACTGGCATTGTTCGTCAAATATTTTGGATTTGGAGCATCCCTTCTGTCAGCCTCCCTTACACTGGCATTGCTGATACTGCCTGTGATAATACGTGCCAGCAAGGAAGCATTGATGACGGTACCAAACGAATACAGGGAAGCTTCCCTTGCGCTTGGCGTCACTAAATGGCAGACCACAAAGAAAGTCATTCTACCGGCAGCAATTCCCGGAATGATGACAGGCATTATCCTGAGTATAGGCAGGGTTGCAGGTGAGACCGCACCTATACTGCTCACAGGAGCAGCATACTTCATACCAAGAATACCCGATTCAGTATTCTCACAGTTCATGGCATTGCCATACCACCTCTTCGTACTGGCAACCTCAGGTACAAGTATATCTCAGACAAGGCCGATCCAGTATGGAACAGCACTGATACTGCTAATTATAGTAGTTCTGATGAATAGCATTGCAGTTTTTATAAGAAAACACTACAGGAACAAATTGAACAGGTAATACAGAACCCAGGGAAGATCTTATGTCTATAAATGAAATCGATACGAATATCAATATTAAAAACCTCAATCTCTGGTACGGCGAAAAACACGCACTTAAAGATATTTCACTCGACATACCGGAAAAAAGTGTTACTGCTTTGATAGGACCTTCCGGTTGTGGAAAATCAACTTTCCTAAGATGCCTGAACCGTATGAACGATCTGGTTAAATCGTGCAGAATAGAAGGGGAAGTTCTTGTTGATGATGAGAACATCTATGAAAAAGATGTAGATGTTGTTGACCTGAGGAAAAAAGTAGGGATGGTATTCCAGAAACCAAACCCTTTCCCTATGACAATTTATGAAAACATAGCCTATGGCCCTAAAATACATGGTTTCCCTAAATCAGAACTGGATGATAGAGTACACAAAGCCCTTGATGATGCTGCTCTGATGGAAGAGGTACATGAAAGGCTCGGTGAACAGGCTTTTTCACTTAGTGGCGGACAACAGCAAAGGCTTTGTATTGCAAGAACACTTGCAGTCAAGCCTGAAATAATCCTTTTCGATGAACCATGCAGTGCTCTTGACCCAATATCAACCTCCAAGATAGAGGATCTTATACTTGAGCTCAAAAAGGACTACACTATAGTGATCGTAACACATAACATGCAACAGGCAGCTCGTATTTCCGACTACACAGGTTTCTTCCTGCTCGGAGAACTGATCGAGTTTGGAAAGACGAAGAATATATTTGAGAACCCTCAAATAAAGGAGACTGAGGATTATATTACAGGAAGGTTCGGGTGATCTTATGGTGAGAGAACTATACAATCAAAGGCTTGATTACTTAAAATCAGAGATAGAAGAGATGGGAAAAGTATCCCAGGAAATGCTGGTCAGTTCAATAAAGGCACTTGAAACCCTTGATACAAAACTCTCTGAAAAGGTAATTGAAATGGATGAAGCCGTTGATAATTACGAATATGATGTTGAAAAAGCTACAGCACACCTGTTAGCACTTCAGCAGCCAATGGCTTGTGACCTTCGCTTGATCACAGCTTCTTACAAAATTGCAATAGATCTCGAAAGAATGAGCGATTTTGCAGTCAATATTGCAGAACTTGTCAAGAAGATGGAAGGAGAGCACACTATTCCATTAACCGAAATAAGTACAATTGCCACTATAGCCCAGGATATGCTTGAAAAGTCTATCAGAGCCTATGCGGAAGAAGATGCTGAACTCGCAAAAACTACTGCAGCAGAAGATGATAAAGTTGACAAAATGTTCTATTCCTCATGGGAAAAGATGGTCAACATGATGATCGATGATTCGATCCTGATACCAAATGCAGTGGACCTGATATTCGTCCTGAGATATCTGGAACGTATTGCAGACCACGCATGCAACATCTGTGAAAGTGTCGTCTATATAGTCACAAACCAGAGGATGAACTTAAATTAAATAGTGATAAGGTTCTTTGAACCTTATCGAAATCATTTTTTTCTTTCCCTTTCTTGTTCTGATATATTCCAGGACCTCATCGTAAATTCGATCGAGAATTCACTTCTTCTCATGTTCAAAATGACGACAGGAATCCCCATCACATCTTATAACTCTACCCTTTACCTTGCCCTCAACTATGTCAAGTTCTATAGCACTAGGTTCGGCAACCCCGGGTACTGTTGCACTTCCCGGAGAGAGCAGAAGAACCTCATAATCCTCGATGATGGGATGGTGGTAATGACCAAAGATCAAAACATCCACACCCATCTCTTTTGCCAGATAGCGCAGACCATCCGGGTTGTCAGATGTCAGCTGGCCTCTGTGAATGACACCTACCCTGACACCTTCAACCTCAATAACCTTCCTTTCAGGTAAAAGTTCCATCAATTCAGGCACATCAGTGTCTCCCCGGACTGCCACAAGGTTTCCTAAATCTACCAGTTCATTGTAACATTCCATTGTCTCAAAATCCCCGGCATGGATCAGAATATCGCTGTTTTTCATAATTGTGATCAGATCATCAGGTAACTTTTCGATTAGTGAATATCCGGGTTTAATGTGTGTATCTGACAGAATCAGTAGTTTCATATTCCTCCCCCTTTACCTTGTTAAAAAGTTGTATTGCTGGAATATACTGATTTCCCTACAGATTGAAAACGATCAGGAATAAGTGGAATTGCTATCGCAAGTTCAAGTTTAATTATTTACCATTTCCCTTTTGATCTCATTGACATACATGTGGGCAAGTATTGTAGGTTCCGGCAGTTTGTAACCCCTCAGGCATTTTCTGGTAACCTCAAGACATGTGCCCACGGTAATCCTGTGACCGGGAGCAACCACAATGGGATTACTCCGTTTGTTCGTTTTCAGAAACCAGCCAATCTGATCTCCACGATATAACAGGGGTTTTGCTTCCCAAAAACATCAAGCCTTTCAGCCTCACCACAAAGAATATTCTTTACAATCCCTATCTATGTATGGTTGGCAGATCTATCACAAAAGCTATGTGAGTGGCAAGACCTGCTTTTCTCGGCTTGTTCATCCTGCAACCATCTACCATCAGAAGATTGGGCTTTTTATTTAGTTTTAAAAGGCAATCGACAACAGGTTTTCTTCCCTGAACGTAAGTTATGTCGGTATGTAAGGGAAGTTAGTATTCCGTACCACATATGCTTTTTTAATGATATCCCTTGTGTGGTAATCGAGAAGATTCACACCACAGGTCATAAGATCGCTTATGAAAGCACAATCTAATCCTGCTATTGTTTCCAGTATCCCGAATTCGTCCTCTGTTCTCACAGAAGCTGCTATTTCGGCCTGTATCTTTATCAGAAATTCAAGTGAGTGGGATTTCGGATCCAGTGATCCGGACAGAGTATTCATAATTCGAATTCTGCTTTCACTCTTATAAAAAATATTCACATGAACTTAAAAGAACTCATGATCCGGCCAGCAAAAAGCCAGTCTTTATACTTCATCTATACAAGACACATTCAGCCCGGACGTAGATAACAGAAACACCTTTCACGGAAAGCTTGTCCTTCACAAGATCTTCAAGTTCCTTTATCCTACTCTCAGCAAGCCCGGGATCATTGAACTCAAAGATAGTGACATCGTCACACAGAGCTCTGACGGTTTCCGTAAGGTCAGGAGTGGATTGACCTCCCGTCATTGCTGCTGTCCTGTTATCCAGCACCATTACCAGCAGATCACGTTTGTTCCAGATGGCATTGATCAGCCCTAAGATACCGGAATGTGCCAGCCCGAAATCACCTATAACTGCAACGGACTTCTTATCAAAACCTGATCCTGTGGATATCGCAGCCCCCAATGCAAACCCGACGTCAACGGCCTCAAGGGGAGCAGGAGCACTGCGTATAGAGCAACCCATGTCACCTGCTACCAGAATATCCAGACCATGAAGAATTCTGTAGACAGGCAGGAAAAGACAATCCTCACAAAGCGAGCGAGCTCCTCTTTTCTCAATGGTCTCGACCTCAGTATATTCGGTTACTTTATCCTTATCGAAGTTATCGATAGCAAAAGAGATATGCTCTTTTTCGATGCGACCATAAGGTAGATGGCCGGTCATCTTTCCCAGCACGTTCTCACAGATACTGATGTGGGATTCGATGAAAGGTTCGCTTTCCTCAATGACAATAACTTTTTCATGGTCGGATATGAATTTCCTCAATTTCCCAAAAGGAAGCGGAGATACAACATTAAGTCCAAGATGTGAGATCTCGGGGTGGTCCTAACCCAGTACCTCATCCACAAGTGAAGATGGATATCCGGAAGAGATAATTCCGATCCTGCTCGATTCAGCAGCTTTGACATACCGGGTCAGCGGGTTATTCTCTGCTTCATCCAGAAGCAGTGGCTGGACATTTAAGTGAAAATGCTGGTGTTTTCCACGCATTGTGAGCTTCCAGATAGACCGATCAAATGTGGCATCTGGCTTCCCGACAGGAGCTGATCTTATAATAGGTCCTATGACTTTTACCAGACGGTCGGTTATCCTGACTATAACAGGAACTTTTGCAGTTTCAGAAAGTTCGAAAGCCCTTGCAAGAGAATTGTAGGCAGCATCCGGGTTGGACGGGTCAAACACTGCAACCTCGGCAACCTCACCATACCACCGGGAGTCCTGCTCGTTCTGGGATGCCAGGACACCGGGATCATCCCCTGCAACAATGACCACACCGGCACCGATAGTGTGAGTAACAGATGTGATAAGAGGATCGGATAGTACATTCATTCCAACATGCTTAGTGAGAACAAGAGATCTTTTGCCTGATGCAGAAGCACCGAGTGCAGTTTCAAGGGCGACCTTTTCATTGGTCATCCACAATGTAGTGGTCTCAGGACCCGTGTTCTTCTCAAAATAGTTCATTACAGCGGTCACTGGAAATCCGGCAACTCCTGTGACCATCTCCACCTTGCTGTCGATCAATGCAAGATAGAGTGCTTCAAGTCCTGTGATCTCTGAAAGCCCGATCTCCCTGCCAGTACTGTTCATAACTTTGCTTCCAGATCTACTGATTCGTCAGGTCGTGCGAACCATGCAAGTGCTGCAAGAGCACCGATCACACCGTTGCCTCCGAGCCTGACATCAACGCCATTCTTCTGTGCATGCTCCATGGCGATATCCTTTGTTAGCTCGCCGCTGCGACACATGGTGCTGTATTCTTCTATTCCGGAGGCATCGAATGATGATAGCACGACCATTCCGGTCTCATCGGACACACTGTATTTTAGGAGTGCAGCTTCGAGGTTCTCAAGAAGCTCTTCCTTTGCCCTCTTACTGAAACAACCGAACTCCAGCACAGTTGAAACACAGTTCTGCGTCTTTGCCGATACAGGGAAAAGCTGTACAAGTGAATGTGAAAGATAGACTGATTCATTGCAGTTGAGTGCACTTGCAATGTTGTGGGTCATTGACCATGTGGCACCTTCTTCTTTTGTATCTGTGTCATCTATTCCGATAAGTACACGCTCACGCCTTGGAACTATAATAGTACCCTTAGCAGCCATTCCTCCACCGGATTCACTTACCTCATAGCGTAATACCCCCTGTGCAAATGCCCTGCATTTAGTGGCACCTACTCCACCACCGCCAAGTCCTGCATATGTGATTGAGACCTCATCGCCTTCGACTACAACAGACTCGACCCCTGCAGCAGCCACAGATGGCTGAAGTGAAAGGTCACACACACCGGTGCTCACAAGATAACGGGTCATATTCCCCACAGCACGTACCTGCTGTATCAGGGGAGACCTTGCATAATGAAAACGTGACCATGCAGCCCCGCTATAGCAGTTGGTATGTTCAATGATCTCTGCGTTCTTGTTTTCCTCGTCGCAGACTACATATATGCCCCTGTAAGGTATTGTGTAGGGGTCTGTAAGTTCTACTTCTTTCATCTGATTGGATAATTGCAGACAATGGTTTAAAAGTTTTGTTAAATAGATGCTTTATCCGGAAAATAGAGTATTTTCGATTAAAAATTGAAAGGTGGAAAAAGATGAGTAGAAATGTTATTTTGTATATTGCAATGAGCCTGGATGGCTACATCTCACGAAAGAACGGTGATGTTGACTGGCTGGAAGGTGATGGCTCAGAACCGGATGATGATATCGGTTATGATGAATTATATGGAACTATTGATGCAGTGATCATGGGTCGGAAGACATACGACCAGATACTTACTTTCGGAGAATATCCGTACAAAGGGACCAGAGGATATGTTTACACATCAGAAAAAAGGGACAACGACAAAGATGTTGAATTCACTGATGAAGATTTCGGGAACCTCATCGAGAAATTAAAGAACAAGGATGGGAAGGATATCTGGTTAATAGGCGGAGCAGGGATTATCGATGATTTCATGAAGAATAGACCTGATCAATGAATACTTCATTTCTGTCATACCCTGTATCCTGGGAGAAGGCATCCCTCTTTTCAAAGACAATAATCCAGAGATAAAGCTGAAATTGTCAAAGACCAAAAACGTGAATGGAATTGCAATGATGCATTATATAAAAAGATAAGCAGAATTCATATAGATCAAATCATTGAGATAAAGGAAGCAAATGTGAATATTTAATATCAACTGATAAATCCTTCCTCTTTCAAACTGACATACCTGCCATCCCCGATTATCACATGATCAAGCACACTTATCCCGAGGATCTTACCGCCCTCCACAAGCTTTTCAGTAACAGCGATATCCTCCCTGCTTGGAGAAGGATCACCGGATGGGTGGTTATGAGTTAGTATGACCGATGCCGAGGATTCCATCAGTGCTGACTTAAATACCTCTCGAGGGTGCACGATGTTCGCATTCAGACTGCCAATGGATACAACCTCTTCCCGAAGAATCTGGTTCTTGGTGTCAAGATAGAGTGCAGTAAGCACCTCTTTTTTTAGCTCCCTGTGTTTAGGATAAAGGAGAGAATAGACATCACCGGCAGACCTTATCTTCCTTTTAGGGTCGTCAATGAAGATCTCCAGCTTTCTTGCAAGTTCAAAGACAGCAGCTATCTGTGTGGCCTTTGCAGGACCGACACCGCGTATCTTTGTGAGCTGGCTGATGTTTGCCTGACTCAGCTGCTTCAGGTTGTATTCTGAAAGGATGCGTGAGCACATGTGCAGTACGTTCTCATCCCTTGAGCCGGTGCGAAGAATAATTGATAACAGTTCTGAATTTGAAAGTGAACCGGGGCCATATTTTAGAAGACGTTCTCTGGGACGTTCCTCTTCAGGCATATCATGTATCCGCACTTTGTGGTCAGGCATGGGAAGTTATAATATAGTAGATTAATATAAACCAGCCGAAATTTAAGTTATTGTAATATATTTTTATGAGGAACTATATTATCTACGTAATCTTCTTGAAACGATGTTTTCAGTCCTGAAAAGAAAGTATAAAAAAGTTTCTGTACAAGAAATTAAAGAAATTAAGTAAAAGAGTGAAATTTTATGCATTATTC
>JBNJIC010000041.1:0-15850 GCA_051749005.1 Halobacteriota archaeon
AAAATGAAAAACGAAACATTACTACAAAAAAACAGGGAACTTTTAATAGACAGATCCGGCTGGGTAGACTTCACATTATCCAAAGTTGCATTGATGATAGCAAGCATCGTCCTGCTTGCTGCATTCTATCAGATAGGATCAGACCTCAACAGCATACAGATCCAAAAGGAGCTGGACTCGGAAGCCATCGGTCTGAAAGCTGAAATCGATGACATTGGCAGTATTTCCCCGGATAGCATCAGACGAAGTTCCGCATATGAATTAAGCACTGACTACCCTGCCAAAGCATTCATTTCCGGAGAATACATCCGGTTTGAGACTACCTATCGTGACAAAACAATCCATTCTGTGAAACCGCTCACATTCAGAACACTCCCAATTAATGAAACTGAGATGAGAAACTTGATTTCAAACAATCACAATGGTCACACCGGGACAGCTGAAGATCCGATAAACATAGATACAACCACAACCCTGGAATTCCTTTCATCTGTTAGCAATCAGGAACTAATATTAAATACAAGAAAAATAGTCCATATAGAAAAAACATCCATTTACATGAAAAACGATTCAGAGGTCAAACAACTTGAAATTGTCCTTGTTTATCAATGACGAGCAAGCAATCCTGGAACCTCACAATGACATCCTTGCCACAGCGCTGGTAGTCATTGGATTTGTGATCTTTGCTACAGTCATGTCAAAAACATACCTCATCCACGATGAGCAGACCCATTCCATAGAGAACTATGAAGAAGCATCCCGTATAGCTGAAAGTATTGCCTCATGGGATGAACTACAAGGCTCACGATCTGACATCATATCATCCCGGATGTTGGATAAAATATCAGAACCTGTATCCGACACTGAGAAACACGAACTTTTCTTTGCACGCTTTTCCCCCAACAATAAGTTCTCAGTCGACATACATACCGACGACGGAAAGTACCACTGGTCGATACGTAAGGACAAAGAGAAAGCAAACGGGAATGTTATTGCAGCATCCATACCGGTGACCATTGAGATCAATCCGGCACAGTACACTTCAGGAACGGTCACCGTCAGGATCTGGAAAAGATATATATAAGGAAGCAGGATAATGCAAAAAAACAAGTTCACAGAAGATCAGCGCGCATTCTCGACAACAATTGATGCATTATTTTTCCTTGTTCTTATCTCGGTTGCAACAGCCATTCTTCTGCCTTCCATTACAGCAGACAGACAGTACGATGCAGCATCATACACCGCAACACAGGACTTTGACACACACCTTTTAAGCTCGTTGCTTAATTCAAATCTAGACGAATTCGAATATGAGATAAACACGCTTGCAATTACAGGTATAACGATACCAAAAAACAGTATCATGAGCGAACCGATGAATACAATGTTCGGAAGACAGCAGAAGCATCGCACATTTGCAGATATGATTGCAGAAGACATGATACTTACTCTTGAGAACGGGGGGAATGGAAGTTCGAAATACATTAACCCTATTGCACAGGATCACAAAGAGCAGACGACCACTACAATTGCTTCATACCTTGATAAAAGAACAAGTGCAAGGTATGAATATCATCTCGAAGCAAATTGGCAACCTGTTGAAGACTACCCGCTTAAAAGCTATTTTTCAGTGGGAATGAAACCGCCATACGATGCAGTACGCCAGAGTTCACGCATAACATTGCCAATAAACCAGAGGATTGCCAGAGATGAACTGTTATTAACAATTGATGATAGCCTGCTCGAAGACCTTCACAATTCATCAAACACAACAAAATACACTACATACAGAGCTGCATTCAACGATACCATAAAAGAAGCATCCTTATCCACTGCAGAAATCATTACGGAAATAGTCTTCCCGACAGATTTCCTGAGAAGTCTGATCAGACAGGATTCGACCTATAGCTCAAAAAACGAATTTATTAGCTCACCCAAGGAGAATAACACAGACAGTGAAATGATGATCACGATGCACATACTCAACCACAGTTCTTCAACTGGAAGTATATACAGAGAAAATACCACACCCGGAGAACTGAATTCTAGTATAATATCGATTATTGAACAGAAGATCATTGAGAACAATCAACATAAGATTGAAGACCACCTGCACAGCGAACTTGATCCCGGTATAAACGACACGATCTCAAATATGATGATTTCCAAAGACATCAATACAACAAAGGAATTTAGAGATTCACAGGTGGATGAGATCTACGGGAAAGTAAACAATTATTATGTTGATGTCACGCTTTCCATATGGTAAGAGGAACATAAGGTTTATATTAAATGGAACGTGTATTTAGGTCACTTCGCCAAAGTAACGATTCAAGTTAATGTTCCCAACGTTCCTTTAACTTGTGCACAAACACAAATATTTACTTAATAGTCAAATCATAATCATCAGGAGGAATGCTATGGCAAAAATGCATACTCGCAGGAAAGGAAAATCCGGTTCAACAAACCCAATCAGGACAGAAGCACCTGCATGGTCTACAGCAACCACAGAAGAGATCACAAACGTAATCCTCGACATGTGGAAGCTTGGAAACTCAACAAGCGTTATTGGAATGCACCTCAGGGACAACTACGGTGTACCTGACGTTAAGCTCGCGACCGGAAAGAAGATCACTGATATCCTGAAAGATAACGGTGAAGCTCCAAACGTACCGGAAGATCTGTACAACCTTATTGTAAAAGCTATCGGAATGCGCAAGCATCTTGTTGTTAACAACAAGGACGTACACAACAAGAGAGCCCTACAGTCAACAGAATCAAAGATCAGAAGGCTCGTAAAATACTACCAGTCAACAAAAGTACTCCCTTCAGACTGGAAATACAAACCTGAAACTGCAGAAATGCTGATCACAAGATAAGCGGAAGATCCGTCTATCAATATCTGGTGCCCGGCTCTGCCGGACATCAAGACATCTTTTTTCTATTTTTTAATATTACATCCACTTTCAAATACATCTGAAAAATTAAGCAATTCGTATTGCTAAAATATTTTAATTGAATCCACCCAACGAAAATACTTACCTGACAGTATATTGAGCGGTCACGACTTAAAAGGGAAAATATAAATTCATAGAATGACCACTAGAACCTATGAAAGCTGTAATTCTGGCTGCAGGGGAGGGAGTCAGGTGTCGGCCGCTCACTGCCACCCGATCAAAGGTAATGCTTCCTGTCGCAAATAAACCGATACTAGAACATGTCATCGATTCACTTTCAAAGAATGATATAAAAGATATAATAATTGTAGTCGGTTATGAACGAGAACGCATTATGAACTATTTTGGAGATGGGATAGAACTCGACGTAAACATAAGATACGTACACCAGAAAGCACAACTTGGAACCGCACATGCCATTAAGCAGGCAGCAGACCTTATGGGAAAAGATGACAGGTATTTCATGGTCCTTAATGGAGATAACGTCATTGAACCTCAAACGATCAATAACCTGATAGAAAAACATAGTGGAAACGCAACGATACTTACCACAAAAAAAGAGCACATCTGCGGATACGGTGTTGTTATAGCAAGCGGAAAGAAGGTAACAAAGATCATAGAAAAGCCGACATCAGAGCTTAGTCACATAATAAACACAGGCATATACATCTTTGATCAGAATATTTTTGAAAGAATTGAACACACACCAATATCACCTCTTGGAGAATATGCTATCACCGATACAATCCAGAAGATGATAGATGATGGCATGGAGGTGGATCAGGTTGTTACAAGATCGTTGTGGAGAGATGCAGTATTTGCATGGGACCTCCTTAAAGATAATTCGATATTCCTTAGCAGATCAGAAGACTACAAAATAGAGGGAACCGTTGAAGAAGGAGCAGTAATTCATGGAAATGTCAGCGTTGGCAATAATACAGTGATCAGAGCCGGTACTTACATTGCAGGACCTGTAATGATAGGCAACAATTGTGAGATCGCACCAAACGTAGTGATATTGCCATCCACAACCATCGGAGATAACGTTGCAATTGGATCCTTTACACAAATCCAAAACAGTATTATCATGGATGATACCCGAATACGCTCCCATGGATCTATCTCAAATTCAGTCATTGGAATGAACAATTCAATAGGGCCTTATTTTGTTGCTGAGGACAGGGAAAAGGTTAAAATCGAGATGGAAGAGCAGCTCCACATTGCTGAAAAACTTGGAGCAATCACAGGAGATGACATCACAATCGGGCACCGGGTACTCTTAAAGGCAGGATGCATAATATCCCACAATTGCAGGATCGACTCCGGAAAGACAATCTCCGGAACATTACCTGAGAATTCCATTGTTGTTTGAGGGGTACCAGAATGTGTGGAATCATAGGATATGTAGGTAATCATGAGGCATCGCCTATAATAGTAGATTGTTTAAAAAAACTCGAGTACAGAGGGTATGACTCTGCCGGAATTAGTATACTTGACGGAAAAATAGAGACATACAAGATCGCAGGGAACATAAATGAACTGGAAAAGATCCTGCCGGAAAAGCTCAATGGAAATATAGGTATCGGCCATACTCGCTGGGCAACGCATGGCATACCAAGCACAGTAAACTCCCACCCCCACAACTCTGGAGACATATCTGTAGTTCACAACGGGATAATCGAAAATTATCTTTCAATAAAAGAAAAACTCCAGCAGGAGGGTTACGAATTCCTTTCCGAAACGGACACAGAGGTCATTGCACACCTTTTGCACTACAACCTCTACGGAAGCGTGGGTAGCAATAACAAAAAATCCGGTTTTTTCGAGGCTCTGTGCAACACACTCCGCGAGATCAAAGGGTCATATGCTATCACTGCCATATGTAGTAGTGAACCTGAAATTATGCTTGCTGCAAGAAAGGACAGCCCACTGATAATCGGCATTGGAGAAGGTGAATATTATGCAGCATCTGATGTTACAGCTTTCCTGAGCCATACAAAAGATGTTATTTTTGTTGATGATCTGGATATTGTTACCATCAGGCCGGATGGAGTGGAATTCTTTGATATCGACGGAGATGTCCTTGAAAAAGAGAAGACAACAATTGAGTGGGACATCGAAGCTGCGGAAAAATCAGGATTTGAACACTTCATGCTTAAAGAGATACATGAGCAGGCTACTTCCGTACATGATACGTTTTCAGGCAAGCTGTCTGAAATTGACGGCTCCGTTAACCTTAATGAATTACACATATCAAATGAAGAAATAAGGAACATTGAGAGAATAGAGATCATTGCCTGTGGAACATCTTTGAATGCGGGACTTGTAGGTAAATATCTCTTTGAGAACCTTGCAGGAATACACACTGATGTGGATATTGGTTCAGAGTTCAGATACAGCAATCCGATAATGGACGAGAATGTACTTTCAATTGCGATAACTCAGTCAGGAGAAACTGCAGATACACTGGCTGCCATAAGAAGTTGCAGATCCTATGACTGCAATACGATCGCGATCACAAATGTGGTCGGTAGCAGTATAACAAGAGATGCAAAAAGCGTCCTCTATACAAGAGCAGGACCCGAAATCGGAGTGGCTGCAACAAAGACATTTACAGCACAACTCATCATGTTATATCTTCTTGCCATCAGATTTGCAAGAGCAAAAGGAATAATGGACATCAATTATGCAAAGGATCTGCTTGTGAACCTGAAGCGTATACCCGGACAGATACAGAAGATACTGAACCATAGAGATGAGATTCGCGAATGTGCAGAAATGTTCGCACAAGAAAAGGATTATTTCTTTGTTGGAAGGCACCTTAACTACCCTATCGCACTTGAAGGAGCCTTGAAACTTAAGGAAATATCATACATACATGCAGAAGGCTTTGCGGGCGGGGAACTCAAACATGGCCCCCTTGCCCTTATAGAGGACGGCACTCCGGTGGTAGCTATCGCCACAAAGGGGCATGTATATGAGAAGATCCTGAGCAATATCAAGGAGATAAAAGCCAGAGAAGCAAGGGTTATCGCTGTTGCCAATATAGATGATACCGAGATCGGGAAATACGTGGACCAGGTATTGCGCGTACCTCTAACAGATGAAATACTCTCACCATTACTAACAACTGTGGTATTACAATTACTTGCTTACTACACAGCCCTTGCAAGAGGTTGTTCCATCGACAAACCGAAGAATCTTGCTAAGAGCGTTACTGTGGAATGAAAAAATGGAGTTATGAAATGAAGTTATTCGGATCATCTGGTATAAGAGGAATTACTAACAAGGATGTTACTGTAGACCTTGCACTGAAGGTCGGACTTGCACTGGGAAAAACAAAAAGTACTGCAGTAATAGGACGCGACCCCCGTATTGCAGGAGAGATGATCGAACATGCGGTCATATCAGGACTCCTTTCAGCAGGTTGTGACGTCGTCAGAGTGGGGATGGTAAGTACTCCCACACTTGCCTATGCTTCCAGGAACTATGATTGTGGAGTTATGATAACCGCATCCCACAACCCTTCAGAATATATCGGGATAAAATTGTGGAACCCTGACGGGATGGCATTCGATTCGTCTCAGCAGGAAGAGATCGAGGAGATCATTGAAAAAGAGGATTTTGAACCTGTCAGATGGGACAAAATCGGAAATCTTACCGAAGACAGCAACGCTATCATGCAACATGTTGAGATGATCGTCAAGAATATTGAAAGATCATCGAAGAGAGTAGTCATAGACTGCGGTTCAGGTGCCGGAAGTACCATCACACCATATGTCCTGCGGGAGATCGGATGTGAGGTGATAACATTGAACTCACAGCCTGACGGGCATTTCCCTGCCAGAAATCCGGAACCCAATGATGAAAACCTTAAGTTGCTCAAAAAGGCAGTGAAGGAATTCGAAGCTGACATCGGTATCGCACAGGACGGGGATGCAGACCGTATGATGACGGTGGATGAGAATGGAGAGTTCATCACCGGGGACGAGATGCTTGCACTGTTTGCCAGAAATGAATGCAGTAGCGATGCAAAGCTCGTGGTTCCTGTGGACACTTCAATGATGGTGGACGATACCCTCCCGGATTCAACTGTAATCCGCACAAGGGTAGGTGATGTCTATGTTGCTGAGGAGATCAAGAGATCTGAAGCAGACTTCGGCGGAGAACCGTCGGGAAGCTGGATATTCCCGGAAATATCATACTGCCCGGATGGCATCTATGCATCCGCAAAGGTCATGGAGCTTGTTCAGGACAAGACACTTTCAAAACTGAAGAACGAACTTCCCCACTACCCTACTCGTCGAGGCACCGTAAAGTGTGAAAATGACAAGAAGAAAGCTGTAATGGAACTGGTCAGTTCTGAACTCGCCAATTACGGAGATACTACTGATATCGACGGAATACGCGTGGATATGGAAGAAGGATGGGTCCTTGTAAGGCCATCCGGAACGGAACCAAAGATACGTATCACTGCCGAGGCAAAGGAGGGAGTGGATAAGCTCTACGAAATAGTTGAGGAAATTGTTAAAAGAGGTGTGGCATGAAAGCCGTGGTACTTGCAGCAGGAGAAGGCACCCGGATGCGACCATTGACCTCGACGACACCCAAGGTCATGCTACCAATAGCCAACAAGCCAATGCTTGAACATATAGTAGATGCGGCGATCGAAGCAGGTATCACCGGATTTGTCTTCATCACAGGTTACCATGAGGAAACCATCAGGGAGTACTTCGGTAACGGCGAGAAATGGGGAGTTACTATCGAACATGTTCATCAGGAAGAACAGCTTGGTACAGCCAATGCTATAGGCTGTGCAAATGGGCATGTAGAAGGCAGTTTTATCGTACTCAACGGGGATGTCCTGATCAGTTCATCCCATATCCGGAAAATGACCGAAAGACAGGATGATGCAATAATTACTGTTAAGAAAGTAGATAATCCATCGAATTTTGGCGTAATTGAGACTGAGGGGAGAAGGGTCTCAAAGATAATAGAAAAACCTGAAAATCCTTCAACGGATCTTGCCAATGCAGGAATATATCTTTTCAGAGAATCTATTTTCGAGCTTATAGAGAAAACACCACGATCACCAAGAGGAGAATACGAAATAACGGATTCACTCCAGATGCTGATAGACGACACTGGCAATGTAGGTTATGAGGTGCTTGAAGAACAATGGATCGATATCGGAAGACCATGGGATCTTCTTGATGCTAACAAGATACTGTTGGAGGAATTAAATCCGGAGATAGCCGGACTTGTAGAACCTAATGCTACCCTGATAGGTGATGTGAGCGTGGGTGAAGGAACCCTTATACGTAACGGTGCTTACATAATCGGACCTGTAGTCATTGGAAAGGATTGTGATATCGGACCTAATTGCTTTATTCGTCCTTCAACAACAATCGGAAATGATGTGCACATCGGAAACGCTGTTGAAGTGAAGAACAGCGTAATAATGGACGGAACGAAGATCGGACACCTCACATATGTAGGGGATAGTATTATAGGTCGCAACTGCAATTTCGGAGCCGGAACAAAAATTGCCAACCTGAGACATGATGGAAAGAACATCAAAGTCAACATCAAGGGAAAAAGGACCGATTCCGGAAGGCGGAAGCTTGGTGTGATTATGGGAGATTATGTTCATACAGGAATCAACAGCAGCATAAACGTAGGCAAGTTCATGGAAAGTGGAAGCTTTACCGGGCCTGGAGAAGTTGTAAGGTAATAAAGAAAACCAACAGTACAACATATCAAAACCGCATTACAACACCATATTACAATTACACACGGGTGATCAGATTGATAGAAATGCAGAAAATGGTCGAACTTGCAAAACAGATAGCAGGGACCATTGAGGAATATAAACATGCAAGAGTGATCTCACATAATGATGCTGACGGAATATCCTCAGCATCCATAATATGCCAGGCACTGCTCAGGAAAAGCATACCATACCACCTGACTATCGTTGGCAGGCTGGAACACAGCGTTGCCGAGATGGTGAACGAGACAGCATCTGATGATGATATTGTAATATTCTGCGACATGGGAAGCAGCCAGCCTGATATAATCGAAAAGGTTGAAAGGGATATTGTCGTGATCGATCACCACAAACCTGTGGGAGAATCTCCTGCCAAAGCCATGATCAACCCACATATGTTCGGCATTGACGGAGCAGTACACCTGTGTGCTGCCACCACAACATACCTTGTTGCAAAAGGAATGGATGAGAACAATATCGATCTTGCAGGACTGGCCATTGCCGGTGCGGTGGGAGATAAACAGCTATTTGAAACTGCGAACAAGGTCATACTGGACGAAGCAATTGACGCGGGGATCGTTTCTGTCAAAAAGGGACTGAAAGTGGGCAGTGGCGATATTGCGGAGATTCTTGAGAATACTCCGGAACCTTACCTTGATATTACGGGTGACCGTGAGAAAATAGACAGGTTCCTGGAAATGCTTGACATAAGCGGAGATATAGATTCACTTAGTGCAGAACAACTTCAGAAGCTGACTTCAACCATCGCATTGAAACTTACCAGGAATGCAAGTCCCGAAGCTATTGAAGCAGCTATCGGGGAGATATATATACTTAACAAAGAGGTTGTCAGGAACGTCTACGACCTCGTAGCCATTATGAACACCTGTGGAAAGCAGGAAGTTCCAGGACTCGCAATCGCACTTTGCATGAAGGATGATTCCAGCCTTAAGGAAGCAAAAGAAATTACATTTAACAGCCAGAAGGCGATCATTGCCGACATCAAAAAAG
The DNA here is from genome assembly GCA_051749005.1 of Halobacteriota archaeon. Classification (GTDB taxonomy): domain Archaea; phylum Halobacteriota; class Methanosarcinia; order Methanosarcinales; family Methanosarcinaceae; genus Methanococcoides. Next base: position 9,739 of record JBNJIC010000041.1, read on the forward strand.
CCGAGGAAATGCTCCGGAAGGGAAAGAACATCTACTATCTTAGCGGCAAAAACCTTGAATCCACTGGCATGGTCGCCAGTACGATCATCAGATATGTGCATCCTGACATGCCTTTCATTGCCATCAATGAGGTGGAAGGAATTATCAAGATATCCGGAAGAGGAACAAGAGAGCTGGTCGACAAAGGGCTTGACCTTGCCTACGCAATGAGAAATGCCGCATCTTCTGTGGGAGGGAGCGGAGGCGGCCATAGTATTGCTTCCGGCGCATCCATTCCACCGGACAGGACGGAAGAATTTATTTCACTTGTAGACGACATTGTCGGAGAACAACTAAACTGATGTGAAAATATGAAGATAGCCACAACTATCGAGTTCAACAGTCCCAATGCACCTGATGTTGCGAAAAAGGTTGCTCTTTCACTTAAACCGGACAACCTTAACAACATGGAAACAGAAATTGGTGATGATCAGGTTGCTATAACAATCAGAACGGAGAAGATCTCATCCATGATAGCTACAGTTGATGACATTCTCATGAACGCAAAGATAGCAGAAGACATCATTAATGAAGTAGAGGATGAAAATGACCTCTGAATGGAAAAGTCTTGAAGATGTTGAAAAGCATATTTTCGAATGTAAAGCCTGCCCTCTTTCAGAGAATGTAACTAATAAAGTTATCCGAAAAGGATCTGACAGTCCAAAGGTACTATTTATAGGAGAAGCACCCGGAAAGAACGAGGATGAGACGGGTGTACCCTTTTGCGGACGTGCAGGAAAGATACTTGACGAACTTATCGATTATGCAGGACTTGAGGAAGATGAATGGGCTGTCATCAACACAATAAAATGCAGACCTCCGAAAAACCGCAACCCAAACAGGAAAGAACTGGAAGCTTGCAAGCCATTCCTGAAAAGACAGATAGAATTTCTCAATCCCAAACTAATAATACTCCTCGGTAACACTGCTGAAAAGGCTTTCCTTAACGGACACAAGATGGAATGGGGAGCTTTCGAGGAATTTGAAGGAAGGAATGTGCTTAAGATATTCCACCCTGCAGCATTGATCTATACAAGATCCCGTACAGAGGACCAGCACCGTTTCCTTGATGAGAACAGGAATTTGTTCTCATGAATTTGTGATGAATGGATGAAATAAAAGAAGTAATCAAAAATATATTCTTTCAAAATTAAACTCATAAACTCTTTTTGTTGGAAAATTTATTAAATCTGGAGCCTATTTCATAACTGTTTGCTTTAGCAACAAATGCAATTAATTGATCATGACCATAAATGGGACGTAAGAGCCAGATGATCCAATAATGGCCGGTTTCAAGAGGAATAACGTATGGAACTTAAATTCAACCTGAAAGGAGCATTAAAGACAAGCACCGACCCAACCGGTGCAAAAGATGTTATTGCCCGGTATTTTGATGAGGCAAATGAGACCACCCTTACAAAAGGAGCACCTGAAGGACAGGGCGCAAAGATCACAGAATGGAGTATTGTTGATAACAGTATCGAGGTCTCTATAGAATCCGGAAGGTTCGTCAGGGCTCATGATGCAATAATACGCCTCAGAAAACCCCTTGCAGGAAAGCTCGGTAAAGAGTTCCACATCGGTATCCGCGGTATTGATGTGAAAGAGTTCACAATCGAGATGCCTGCAGAGGAGGAACTTGACAATATAAAGATCCCGCATGTCAACAGTATCAAAAATGTTGATGGAGGAATTGTCCTTGATCTTGATGTCGGAGAATCAGAGCTTGAGAACCGTATTCCTGACAGGATACTGACCCTCATGGAAGAGAAGGTCAAGGCAAAGGATTACGGAGGTAAGGCAGAACACTGGCAGGTTCTCTGGGAAAGTGAAAAGAAGGAACACACATTCCATGGAGATCCAACACAGGAAATGATGAAGGAAGGCTGGATAAAGCGCGGAGCAAGCCGTGGACAGTGGATACATGGTCCTCAGTCTACAAGGATGTTCAGGACTTTCGAGAGGATCGTTCTCGAAGAGCTCCTTGAACCTCTGGGATACAGGGAGATGATCTTCCCGAAGCTTGTACCCTGGGAGGTCTGGCAGAAGTCCGGCCACGCAAAGGGTGTATATCCTGAGATCTACTACGTCTGTCCTCCAAAGACAAGGGACCCTGAGTTCTGGGAAGAGGTCTCTGACCACTATAAGGTCACACATGAGGTACCAACTGAACTTATCAAGGAAAAGATAGGAGAACCTATAGGCGGACTTTGCTACGCCCAGTGCCCCCCATTCTGGATGTACCTTCAGGGCGAGACGATCCCTACCGAAGACTTCCCGATAAAGGTATTCGACAGGTCCGGAACATCACACCGCTATGAGAGCGGTGGCATCCACGGTATGGAACGTGTGGACGAGTTCCACCGTATAGAAATCGTCTGGCTCGGTACCAAGGAACAGGTCATTGAGACGGCAAAGGAACTCCATGAGAAGTACATGCACATCTTCAATGAGATCCTCGACCTCGAGTGGAGAAAGGCATGGGTAACCCCGTGGTTCATGGCACAGGAAGGTCTTACCGGACTCTCGGAGCAGGGTGAGGCAGGAACCACAGACTATGAAGCACCACTTCCATACAGAGGTGAGGACGGTGAATGGCTCGAATTCCAGAACGTCAGTATCAACGGTAACAAGTACCCATCCGGATTCAATGTGAAATGCCAGTCAGGAGAGGAACTATGGTCAGGCTGTTCAGGTGTGGGACTTGAGCGCTGGGCATCAGCATTCTTCGCGCAGAAGGGGCTTGATCCGGAAAACTGGCCAGAGGAATTCAGGAAAAGAGCCGGTAATATGCCAGAGGGAATACATTTCCTCTGATCTTCTTTTTTAATCGTACCGATTTCTTTATATATAGATATGAACAGTATTGGAGCGCTATTAATAACCATTCACAAGGGAATTATAAAAGTCAGAATCACGAACATCAGAATTTAATTCGATCGATATATCGATCAAAACAACTATCACAATAATAAGGAGGAATTGCTTGGCAAAAAAGAGAGTACAAAGGAAGCTGGATAAATGGAAATCAAAAGAGTGGTACAACATCGAGGCACCAAAATTCATTGGTAGCAACCACATCGGTGTAACCCCAACTGACGAACCGGAGAAACTTGTCGGTCGTGTAGTTGAAACCACTGTTGGTGAACTCACCAATGATTTCTCAAAACACAACATCAAACTCAAACTTGAGATCGACAACGTAGTCGGTGATGTTGCAAGCACAAGATTCATTGGTCACGAGATCACAACCGACTACCTGCGTTCCATTGTGAAGCGCCAGACTTCCAGAATCGATACAAACCTTGATGTCAGGACAAAAGATGGTTACAAAATGAGGGTCAAACCTATCTGCTTTACAGTCAAGAGAGCAAGGACAAGTCAGATCAAAGCTCTCAGAGACGTAATGACCGAAACGGTAGCAAAGCGTGCATCTGAGCTTGATTATGATCAGTTCGTAGAAGAAGCTATTGTTGGCAAGCTTTCCGCAAACATCTACAGGAAGGCAAAATCAATCTACCCACTGAGAAGGGTAGAGATCAGGAAGACCGAAGTACTCGCAATCCCTGGAACAGTTGCAGCAAAACCAGAAGTTGTAGAAGCTCCAGAAGCAGAGGTTGCAGAAGAACCGGCAATTGAAGAGTAAATCTTTAAAAACTGACTGGTGGCCCCGGAGGTCACCTTCAACATCTTTTTTTGAATATAGCATTTCCAATTAGCGTTAGCTGGAATTATAGACACATACAGATGCTGGAATATCAGGATCTCATGCGAATAATTGATTTGATAAATACAACACTAAAAGCTACATTGAAAAAAGATAAAAATTAGAAATAGCTTAAAAAGAAGTGGCTGGAAAAACCAGCCTTGTTGATATTTACTTTGTTTTTGTATACAGCTATCCTACACATCATTTATGAGTGAAATAAGCGACAATATCATCCTCGTCGCTCACGGAATCAATGCGGCAGAAACCAAATCTCTCGAACTGAACAATATTGTCAAGTTCATCCACGATCTGCTTCTCACCGATCCCGGTAAACTGGCCATGCGGTGCGAGAACCTTCACATTGATACCATCATCAGGCACCCAGTGAATGATCTTCATCTTCTTTGCTTTGGCATCTTCCATCGAATCACCAAGACACTTACACATAAGAGGATCAACTGATGTGATCTCAATATTGTACAGATCCTTCAGGCGCAGCATGTCACCAACCTTTACGGATTCAACATCACTGCTGCACAGATTCAGCCTTGGGCCAACATCGATACAGCGAACACCTCTGTTCTCGGTCGGATGAAGTGAAGGATTCACAGTACAGCATGCACCATCTTCCAGCTCAAGAGTGACAGGATCCCATACAAAGAAGTACCTGTTAGCTATAGGATCGATGATCTTCCTGTTCTCTGCGTAAAGTGTATCCATGCTGATACTGACATCGGTTTCACCGACACCCATATCGATCATGAACTTTCTGATAGCTTCCGGCCTGATACCGCGCCTGCGGAGTGCACGAAGTGTTGGAAGCCGTGGGTCATCCCATCCGGAATATTCCCCACCCTCTATTGCCTTGCGCAGTCCGCTTGTACTGAACTTTCCGAACTCGTGCATTTTTATGCGACCCCAGTGAGTTGTCTTTGGATACTCCCAGCCAAGATAATCATAGATATATCCCTGACGTTTCTCACTGTCCATCAGATCCTTACCCCTGATAATATGGGTCATTCCAAGTTCATGGTCCTCAATAGCACCTTCAAAGTCAAGTAAAGGCCAGACCACATATTTGTCATCTATTTCCGGACGCGGATGTGCTGTCTTTACTATCCTGAAAGCACCAAAGTCACGAAGTGCAGGATCTTTGTGCTTAATGTCGGTCTTTATCCTGACAACAGCAGATTTTTCCTCATATTCACCGGCAATCATCTTGTCCCAGTGATCAAGATTTACATCAGGGCTCTGCTCGCGATGAGGGCATGGTTCCTTTGCATCCTTGAACTTCTTGAAATCTACACCATCGCAGAAGCATACGTAAGCATGACCCATCTCTATGAGCTTTCTTGCATAATCGTAATAAATATCCATCCTGTCTGATGCGATCACGACCTGGTCCGGCTTTGCATCAAGCCAGGTGCAGTCCTCGAGATACCAGTCATATGCTTCCAGCATCGGACGCTTTGTCTGTGGGTCTGTGTCATCAAAGCGGATGATGAACTTGCCGCCGTACTTTTTAACATACTCGGAATTTACCACAATTCCGCGTGTGCTTCCAAGTGTAGGAGGACCATTAGGATTAGGTGCAAAACGCATGACAACGGTATCACCCTCTTCAACATCAAGCGGTTTAAGCCCTTTATAAGGCTCTTTTTTGGTGTTTAGTTCCTCGATAAGTTCCGGTGCCAGCGTCTCAAGACGGGACTGCCACTCTTCAGGGTTCTCTTTTGAAACCTCATCAAGGATATGCTGGATAATTGGTCCAACTTCCTTTGCAAGAGGACGCAGGTGAGGGCATGAGCCCATTACACGCCCCATAACAGCTCCAAGCTGAGGGGTCTTTCCGTATTTTACAGCGTTTTGAAGCGCAAATTTCTCTATAGTTACCTTATCTTCATCACTCAGGGTCATTTGAATTCCCTCGCAGGATAAAACAATAAATAATTAATTTAAAAACATATGAAGATCAGAGCCTGTCGCCCAGATCACTGATGTACTTCACCTTTTCAAGAATACTACCAAGGTCCTCGTTGAACTTTTCAACGAACTCTTGTGCCATGTCACCGGCCATTGCACCATGTGAGGAAGGTTTGATAAGATGTTCCTGTTCCAGCACCCGCAGCGAATACCTTACCTTATGTGTCGGCATTCCGGTCTCTTCGGCCAGTTTCAGTATACCGATAGGGCCTTTTTCAATGACCTTCTGGAGAACGATCAGGTGGATGCGGTCTATCTGGCGACGCCGGTCTTCCTCCATGGGACGCAGGCGCTGCAGGCCCTGGGAATCGAGCCGCACCAGTGGGATAGTAAAGCGGTTCCAGAACTCCTGCTGGAACTGCCCCAACATAGACTTCGACG
>JBNJIC010000042.1:0-15597 GCA_051749005.1 Halobacteriota archaeon
ATCGAATTGTTCACTGATGAGTCTCCAGGAAGTATATATTGCGGTTATCGGATGCAATAACTGTGGCAAATGCGATAATATCTGTCCCTTTGGAGCTTTAATAATAAAGGATGGGAAAGCTACAATTGATTATGGTAAATGCACTTTCTGCATGAAGTGCATCAGCGCGTGTCCCTTGAAAGCACTTGTATATATTGATTGATTGATTGATTGATTGATGATTAACTGATTGATGATTAACTGATTGACTGATTAATTTATTCAGAAAACAAATTTAATCATTTTAAAGGCATTGTCATATTAATCCCCTGAAGAATATCCTTGAGGCCACTGTTGTGACCGTGAAAACGATTATGGCGATGGGTAACGATTGCCCGAGGTCGTACATGAACTGTGTCCTTTCCCCTCCGTTCTCTATGGTGCTCGAAAATCTCACAAGGATGGCTGTGATAAGGATCAGGTAGACTCCAATTGAAAGCATAAAAAGGTCCGGTGCAATTGTCTGGTCAAGGTTTTCAGGTGATATCTGTGCCGGACCGGATACGATGTTCTGTGGGAGTCTTGAAATCCCTTCAGCGACGTCCTGAAGGATCCTGGATATGACTTCCGAGAGAGCTATGGTCACACCTGCGATAAGGGGTGCGAAGATACAGGCTGTAGTTCTCATCGTAGAGGTCATATCATACAATGAATGCCTGATATTGTTCTCCACGGCCTGAAGTTCCTTCAGGTGGTCTGCAAGCTTGATGATGGCAACACCTGCTGAGAGGTGGCTTTTATGGACACTTTCAGTGAACATTATCATTGTGGTCTGTATCCTGTCCGAGTAAATGTCCCTGAAAGCCCCAAACTCCTCGTCGAAAATTGCTGCTCCCATGTTTGTTCTCATGGTGATCAGGTTGATTGATATCCTTTCGAAAACCTTTCCTATAAGTGATCCTTCCATTGTCTTTGAGGTGTGGGCAAACGATTCCTCTGCAGAACGTCCTTCGGAGATCCTCCTTCCCAGTATGAACAATGCATCTGCAAATTCGCTTTCCATCTTTCGGATATCATCTCTTATCTTCTTGTATGGTGAATATACTGTGTTCATGTAGATGGAGAATGCGATCACAATTCCCCAGATGATAAGCAATGAAGGTGGTATTATCCCATCGAGGGTCTTTGTTGAGATTATGTTCAACGGATTTCCAATTAATATGGTCAGATATCCTGAAGAACTTACAAGGATTCCGATCACAACTGCAACAATTGTTGCGACTTTCTTTTTTTTACTGATTCCCTTCAGAGCGGGATGAGTTTCCGGAATTTCCTGTGGCAGGAACGTTGCCGGTCGCTGCATAAGTATATATTCCGCATATGCAAAGGTGACAACTGGGAGTACAAGGTCATAGAGTATCAAGAGAGTAAGAGCGTCGAACCTTATCCCGACTACGGTAATGGCAGGCAACATTGCTACAAGTGCCAGAGGGATAAGTATGAATATCGAATAGAGTATGTATGTAGGTGTCTTCAGGCGTACAGCATATTGTTCCATCATTTCTTTCGTCCCGTCCAGAACGATGTCCAGAGCCCGGTTAAGAGTGAAAACTCTCTGGGCTTCATCAGGTTCACTGGTGGAACTTTTTATGAGGTGAAGGGAGCGTTTGAAATGTTCGCTGTTCTTTCCCCACATCTGTGCAAAGTCCAGCAGCGCGTCATCCATACTTGAATACATGCGTACCTGCAGGTTCCAGAGCATCTTCCTAAGGTCGTTTGCGAGTGGTCTTGTGGAATTGAGTGCAGCAAAATGGATCGCCTTTTCCATGTTAGACACAAGTCTCATGGACATAACAACGTAGCTCAGAACCTCTGGTATGTCACCGATGGATTGTATCTTCATATATCTGGCATGTATCTTCACATACTCGCTCAGGTAAAGGAGTATCCCGAAAGGTACGAGCAGTGTCATTACAGCCACGAATGCCAGTACTGTCGGGTTGAAAGTTGTGATGCTGAACAGGAGGATATCCAGAAGAAGGAACATTGCAAGTGCTGTCAGTGATCCGACATAAGAGAAAAGAACGGTCTCGAAAGGTTCTATCACGGATCCCGTAAAGATGATGGCATCGCGATACTCCTGACTGACCGACCTTTCGGCCTTTGTGGAGAATGCATCAATATCCCTAATGAACCTGGAAAAATTTCTGGATGTGAATTTGCAGCCACGCACATACCAGTTATTCGATATTCCGTTTTCCATCGTACCACTTTTTTAAATCCGGGAAGAGGAGAACTCGTCGAACCAGTTGCTCCATTTCTCATATACTCTTTCATAGTCAGGTGCGCCGTCTAGATGCTTTTCCATGTCCATATATAGCCAGAAGACATTGTTCGCCTTGCTGACCAGATCTGCTTCCAGAAATCCGGGGTTAAGAATACCAGCACCTGCGATCTTCTGCTTTATCCTTGCCCTTATGCGTATGTTGAGCGAGGCATCATCGATAGAGATCCCCCATTTGTGAGCGATCTTTCCTATGATCTCGGATTGCCCCCGATCCAGTATGTCAGTGGGTATCAATGAGTCCTCAGCATTGTTGTACTGCATAATCTCTGTGAATATCTCCTCAGGAGTAGCATCCTCATCCCATCCTGTGGATACTTCTGAGATCTGTGTTACCCTTCGTTTTTTGCTCATGCTCCCTCCTGTTCTTGTGTTGGTGCAGACCACCACTGCATCGGTGGACTTGAAGGATGCCGGAGGTACGCCGAGAGTATGCACTATACGCTCATAGACAGACCTTGTGGACGCGCCGTGTATGGTCCCAAGGACAGAGTTGCCTGCTGTGCCTACTTGCATGGCCTCGTAGAGCACTTTAACCTCCGGTCCTCTGACCTCTCCTATTACAAGCGATGAATTCCCAAGACGCAGGGCTGCCCTTAGTGCGACATCGGGTTTCACCTCGATGCTGGTGTTCAGTATCGATGAGCGTGAGTTCATGCCCTGTATCTTCCAGCCAAGTTGTTGCAGGTCCTCTATGGGCAGTTCCTTTGTATCTTCTATTGTCAGGATGCGGTATTTTTGAGGAATCTCCATCATCATTGCGGAAAGTAGTGATGTTTTTCCTGCTCCTACCTCTCCGGCCACCAGGATAGATGTCTCCCCATCCATGAGGAAGCTCAGGAGGCCTGCAGTAAGAGGTGAGATCGAACCGGTGTTGATGAGCTTAGGCAGTGTCCACGGGTTCCTTGCATGCTTCCGGAAGGCGTAAGCAAGACCGTTTGCACTCAAAGGATCGCCGATAACGGAAACACGGACCCCGAATTCAGGAAGTTCCATTTCCAGTACCGGAGTTGCTTCACCGAATGGCCTCCCGCTGATTGCTCTGAACCTAGAGACCATGGAATCCAGGTCGTCCTGTGAGAGGAAGATGTTAGTGATGCACTCATCTCCGTCCATGACAACATGGATCGGATTGATGTCTGCAGGTGCATTCACATACACGTCAGTGATCTTAGGGTCTGAAAGTACATCCTCAAGTATTCCCAGACCTGTGGTGTATTTTGCAAGCAGGTCTGAATATGCTATAGTCTCGAAAGGAGTAAGGTCAACTTCATGCAGTTTTGCATCTTCCTCAAGCATTTGCTTTCCGATTCTGTATATGTATTCTCTGGAATTCACAGGATCTGCGAAGTTCATGTTCTCAGGACGAAATCGTATCAGTTTTTTTCTGACCCTTTCGATCAGGCTGAGTGGTTCATGCCCGAGATTGTATTCAAGGGGAATTGCCATGTAAAGTTTCTCGGGCCTGTCCGTCATCTCATAGATGGATATCTGGAGCATCCTTCCGGCATTGTTCCTGACGTCATAGCATTCCATGAACTGTGTGTTCTCGGGTGGTTCCGTGTATATGCGGGAAGTTGAGAAAGCAGGCCTTACATGAGGTCTTATATGGCTGTCATAATCAAAACCTGTCATGGAAAGGGTATTTTGATCAGTATCGTGGCATGCATCATGTTCTGTCCTGAAGGAGTGAAATATGCTGATATCTGAAGCTATTTCCTGCATTTCCCGGATGTTTGATCTGAAGTCTGAAATGCACCCCGGACATTCCGGATATGAAGGTTGTATATTTTCTTCTATGGTGATCCTGTTTAGAAGTTGGAATGCTGTTGCAGGATCATTTACAGAGCACTCCAGAATGGTGTTAAGCAACTTCTTTCTGTATGAGGAGCATTTGTCTTTTTCCCGGTTTGAACAATTGGAGGTAAGCTTCACATCTTTGTAATTTAAAAGAGAATCTGCAAGCTTTGCAAGTTTATAGATGAATGCGATCTCCTTTCCTTCATAGTCTCTTTCGTAAAGATGGGAAATCACAAGCCTGTTAGATATGGGTTCTTTGAGTATGATATCAAACAATCTTCCACGACAGACTGGATCGTTAAGGGTGGATGAGTGTTTGCATTGGGAGCAATCTACCTGTATGGTCCTCTGGTTCTTTGTCTGGCGTACACTGTACTGGCAGCTACTTTCAGATTCATATTTCTCTTTACTTATGGAGTTGCGCAAATAACTTCGAAGTTTCACGTTTTTTATTCCTGGAAGATTTGCACAATCATATTGACAGCAATTATTAAAATATTCCCAGATTCTTTATTCTTCAGATAAATTTAATACTGGTTCTATAATGTACAGCCGGCTCAGTTGTTAAAAATAAATGAAGAGGATGGAGTTTCGGTCAACTCCATATTCTTTTATCAGGCTCGTCCGGGTGGGCAGTTTGAATGGTCTCTGCCCGTATCCTGCCTTATGTTGATTACTTTTCAAAAGGAATATTTTCAGACAATGGTATGTTCGTTCTTATCCCCTCGTCCGATACCCTTGTACACAAAGCCATTGCTGATGTATGTATCAGGGTCCACAACGTTCCTTCCATCTACAATAACTGTGTTTGCCTTTCCTGTCAGTGCCTTTATTTGTGAAGGTTCCAGCCCGAAGTATTGGGAGTGCCCGGTCAGTATTGCCACTACATCCGCATTTCTGATCACTTCGTTCAGGTCCTTCATGATCTCCACTCCGGGATAGTCCAGCACATGCGGGTCATGTACCATCACACTTGCTCCTTCGTTCATCAAAAGGTCTCTGTATGGCTCAGAAGGCGGGTTACGTGCATCATCTGAGTCATTGATAAATGCCCATCCAAGGATCGCGACCTTTGAATCTTTCACTTCCCTGTCGATGCGGCTGAGTGCCTCTGTTGTCAGGTGGAACATATGCTTTGGCATAAAATCATTCACCTTTCTTGCAAGGACGAATATGGAATCCATGTCTTCAGGGTAGTCAAGTGTTCCGTCACTGGTTGTGACTCCTCTTTCAAGGTGATAGGTATCCTTTGTAAGGCAATGCCCACCCACGCCGGCACCGGGGTACAGTATTGCACGTGTGATGCCTTCGCCTTTGAGGCTGTCGATTCCTGTTCTTACATCGTATACATTGATTCCCATAGCCTCACAGTACAGTGCCAGCTGGTTGATGGCTGCTATCTGTAGATCCCTGAAGGTGTTCTCTGCGGTCTTGGTAACTTCTGCGGCCCTTGCTTTCATAGGTATGATCTTTCCCTTTGTGAGCACCGGGCTGTAAAGTTCCACGGCTCTCTTTGTGCTTGCCTCATCGATACCGCCCACAATACGGTCGTGCTCCTGTATGTTCTTAAGCAGGCGCCCGACCATGACCCTTTCAGGGGCGTGTGCAAGTGCAAAGTCCTCTCCGGCTATCAGTCCGGATTCATCCTCGAGGATCTGCCGGGCTAGCGTGTCTGTGGTTCCAGGGGTTATAGTGGATTCCAGAACTACCAGCATACCTTCTTTCAGGTATTTCCCTACATTGTGTATGCCTTCGGTGAGTGCACTAAAATCGGGAAGAAGACTTGATGGGTCGGAGAATGGCGTTTGTATCGCAAGTGTTATCGCATCAAGCTCTGCTATCCTCGAAAAGTCCGGTGTGCATTCGAACTTACCTTCGTCAACGACCTTTTTCAGGAGCTCTTCAAGGCCAGGTTCTTCCCCTTTGAGAGGACTTTCTCCATTATTCAACATCCTTATCTTGTAACCGGAACTCCGGGAATCTCTCTGGAATCCCAGGACATTATCAAATCTGTCGGAGTTTGCAAAAAGAGCAGCTGCAGGAATTCCCACGTATCCCATTCCAAGTACTCCTATCTTTTTGATAGGTCCTCTGTTTTCAAGGATCGAACCCAATTTTTCTGTCATAGTAACCACTATCTCCATTTTATAATAAATTAAATGCAAGTACCATAACATATATTCTATTGAATAGTATTTATTCTTTTCAAAAGACCAGTACTCATTTTCTCATTTGATGAGGCCTTTTGATAAGAGGGCCGAATTAACAGTCTCAAAAAACTCTGTTCTTTTTTCAAAGGCTATAAAGATACGCTTAAGTGTTTTGAGTATCTTCTTTCTGTATCGGGTTGCAATGAAATAAGTAAGCAGAGCAAGTATAACTCCTCCTATCATGTCAGTAATCCAGTGTATTCCCAGGTAGAGTATCGTAAACAGTATAGCTATTGTAAGTGCCATTGCAAAGATCTTGAATCTTCTAAAATCGGTTCTGAGCACCATTAGCATGGCCATTACAGACAATGCTGCATGAAGGCTGGGGAAACAGTTGTCCAGAAATGGGTCTACGATCATCACACCCTGCAATATTATAGGGCTCATGTTGTACAAAAGTGGTACGACATTAGGTAGTGTAAAACCTGTTACAGGTACGGGCATGTAGATGTAAAATGGAAGGGCTATAAGGTATATGGTCACGAAAGCGATAGTATATTCCTGAAGGTACTCGTGTTGTTGCGTATACATTAGCAAGAGGAATGTGAATATCAGAAGGAATGAAAATCCAATCAGGTATATAAAAGCACTGCTGTATGTCAGCATAGGCGTTGCAAAGCTCTGGAAGTAAGCGACAGCATCTCCTTCTATCTTGATCATATAGCTGGCGTAACTATTGTCCGGAACTTTCCCTAGAAAAATTACAAAAGCGAGTTGGGATTTTACAAGCAGGTAAACAAAACATGCTGATGCGAAATATGGTAACGTTTTCAGTGAAAACATCTTTTTCCAGTTTGTTTCATTATTTCTTTTGAAATCTTTTGGAACAAAAACATAATATGCCATTGCTATAAGACCTATCAGTATAGGTGCCATTATAAAAGTCATTAGGTATGAAGATGTCATTATCCATTCGTCCATTTCATTTGATCGATCAGACAGGCTCTATTTAATTAGATTCCGTATATAAATGTCTTATGTACATATTGTCAAAATTTACTTCACTAATAATATAATCTTAATAAGATACTTTATAGTTTACGAGATTAAAATTATAAAAATTCAAAAGTAGCTTAAAATCCTATTAAGGTCTGATTTTCGGATCATATCTTCGATTCAGATCTTGGAATTTTATATAATGAAATCTGTTAAATGATCTGCTGAAAGAACATATATCATGTAGCGAGTAAAAAATATGTTAAAAAAGTGATTCTTTTATGATCAGTTCTGTTGTCCTTTCTTTTTTTGAACTATCTTTTCCATTTTTTTAGTCCACATGTCCTCATCCATATCAGTATACTCACATTCAAGATAGTGCTCAACAGCAATGGTAAGTGCTTCTTTTGTAGATGAGCTATTGCATTTTTTCTTTAATTCCTGTAGTTGCTCTTCTGCAAGGACCGTTTGTGCGTGTACTATCTTCATTATGTTATCTCCTGTTTTTGGAATTGATCTTCCGACATCTCCTCATAATTATAATAATATATAATATTGTCGAAATAATGTTCTTATATTACAGAAATGGAACTATTTTTATATGTGGGTCGATCTGTTAGAATTCTGCAACATCTATTCATTATTCATGAGGTTATCTTAGATTACATTTTGACCAATAAGTTTAAGAGAATGATCGTCCTTACAGGAGTGTCGCGAGGGCGTGTGGCCTAGCCAGGATATGGCGGCAGCCTCCTAAGCTGTAAATCAGGGGTTCAAATCCCTTCACGCCCGCCAATTATTCTTTCATCATTTTTACTAACGAAGGAGCTTTCATCTTGATAAGAAAAGCTACGGTAAAAGACGTTGATAGCATTAAGCGTATAATCAATTATTATGCAGATCTGGATCAGATGCTGCCACGCTCTGTCAGTGAGCTTTACGAGTCTGTCCGCAACTTCTATGTCTATGAAGTAGAAGGTGAGATCATAGGGTGCTGCGGGCTTCAGGTCATGTGGGTAGATCTTGCTGAGGTTCTCTCTTTTGCGATAGTCCCGGAATATAGGGAAAAAGGTATAGGCACTCTCCTACTTCATTCCTGCCTTGAAGACGCCCGTGAACTTGAAGTGGCAACCATATTCACATTGACCTATGCTCCTGCCTTTTTTGAAAAAAATGGGTTCAGACGTGTGGAAAAGTCATCACTCCCGCATAAGATCTGGAGCGGATGCATCAAATGTCCGAAGTTTCCCGATTGTGATGAAATTGCTCTTTCCATGGAATTATCCTTATCCTGAATATTTGATGAGGGGATTTATAAGCTCTGAGATACATCGGTTGAATGTTTAATTGTTTCAATAACCAAGAGTAGATCAATATGATAGAAGCGCGTATCAGAGATTTTATTATTACAAAAGATGACTGGATATTTGCTGTAGCTGATTATTTTCATCCTGAAGGTGTCAGATGTGTGCTAAGGTATGTTCCGGATGAATCCGGGGATCGCCAGTTGAATGGGGTCAACTACCTTAAATACGATTTTGATGTTGCTTTTGATTTCATGAAGGAAAACAGGCCTGAATGGGTACAGGACGTACACATCGTTCCCGAAGACCAGATAAAAAAGGTCCTGCATCCTTCTGATCCTATCTCTGAGCTTGTTAAACAGGACGAAAGGGTAAAAGCTGTAGCTGATGTTCTTCTCAGTGCCGGAATTCCGATTGAAAAGATGGGAGTTACCGGTTCTTTTTTGCCGGGATTACAAAATGAGCAATCAGATGTCGATTTTGTAGTCTATGGGAACGATTGGTTCAAAGCCAGAGATGCAATTGCGGACGCTAAGAAAGAGGGTGGCTTTATTGAGGACATTGATGACCAGATGTGGCATCGTATTTACAACAAGCGCATTCCTGAGATCTCCTATGAGGAGTTTGTCCTTCATGAAAAAAGAAAAGGAAACAGGGGAATGGTAGGAGGAACTTATTTTGACCTGCTTTTTGTGAGGGACCGGGATCAGATAGGAGATCCTCTTCCAAGGGGTATTGATATCGGGACTATGAAGGTTGAAGGCAGGGTAACAGATGCTACGTTTGCTTTCGATAATCCTTCTGTGTACATGATCGAGAACGATGAGGTCGACCATGTGCTTTCATACACTCATACCTATGCAGGACAGGTCCTGGAAGGAGAGATAATTGAGGCACAGGGTGTCGTTGAGAAGGTTGATGGTATCAAGAGACTTGTGGTTGGCACTTCCAGAGAACCGAAGGGCGAGTGGATAAGATCGCTGACGTTGCTTGAGAAAGGCCATTGAATGTGGTCTGTTATAATTAAAATATTCCTATATGATACATTAGCAAATACTATTTTGAAAATATTTAAAAAGACACAATTTATAGTTCAATATTGAAAAAAAGAATAATTTATAATTTTATTCTAAAGATGATCTGGAATTGGAGGTGGTAATATTAGCCTCCTCCTGTAGCCTGGAAAACTTCTTCAAGAGAGCTGGCCTGTGCTGCTTCTGCCTGTTTCTGGATTTGCTCTTTCACATCTTCTCTGGAAGCAATGTGTTCTTTTCCTTTACTTGCTTTCCTGTCTGTGATCTGCAGGGTGTCCTCGCGGTAATAAAGCTGGGTTGTATCAAGAAGTGCCCATGTGCCGTCATCATCTGTTTTGATCTCTATAATTTCTCCAATGGTATCTGTATTGATATACCTTACATTGCTTCCAATGTTTATCGGAGCACCATTTATATCGACTGCTGAAGGCTCTTCGTTCACTTTCTGATCTCCCCTGATTTACTTTTCGATCTCTTCCCTTAGTTCGCCGAGGAGTGCAACCCTTTCGGCAAATGCATTGTGTCTGTGTATGCTCTCTTCGTTGATCTGCTTGATGGTAACAATAGCATCATCAGGAACGTGCCCGAATTCGCGAACGACCCTTTTTGCCATTGTCCTGACACAATCTTCTACGAATTTTGGATTCTTGTGTGCTCTTTCCACAACCATTGCTTCATCTGCGCGTTTAAGCAGCTCAACAATACTGGAACTCATTGAATTCTCAATGATCTCAATGATAGTGTCAAGTGATACCTCAACATCGCCGCTAACTTCAAGTGAGATAATTCCACGTCCTCTCTGGTTGTGGGTAGCCATTGGAACATTATTCAGGAAATTAATGATGGTCTTCAGGTCAACTCCAAGTTCTTTCAGTGCTGCCTTTGCGTTATCTCGCATTATCTCCTGTGCACACGGGCAGGCCGTCATGCCTACAACTTCCGCACCAATGAGCTTTTTAACGTCTATATCTTCGTCTTCCGGTCTTGTGGCAATAGCCTCTGCAAATATGTCCACAACTTCCTGGCATTTCATCTTTGTTGATGGTGACTCTCTTCTGACAACATATTCGCTTTTCATGCGTACTTCGGACCTGGTCGCATATTCATGCCTTCCCAGCAGGTTCTCTGCAACATCGCTGCAAAGTTCCTCTATTTCATAAACCGGCATATTGATCGCTTTTTCAAGAACCTCATCGATGGCTTCGAAATTACGTGAAAGGTTTGCGCCTTTACGATCTGAAGGAAGGTCGACGAAGATATCAAAAGTTGAAATAAGCACGATAGGGCGCTTATCTTTACGTTTGATCTCAACTAGTTTTTTAACTCCGGTCACACCTACGCGTGTAAGGTTTACGGGTATGTTTGGCTTATTGGCTTGTACGTCAGGAAATTGCGCAACTGGGAGCTCCATTTTTATGACCTCAATAAAGAATTAAAATAAATTATGTTTAAGTTATCCTTTTAGGTTGATACCAAACACAAACATATTCATTACATGTAAATGTTTTGTTATGTAGCAGTGTTTTAATATCGGTCACTTTGGAATTTCATGTCTGAACCTTTGTATTCGGGACATAATCTTTCCAATTTATACATTTTTTAGATACAATAAATATATCAAATTAATTTGATTTTCAGAATCATAATCAAAAGGCTACATTAGAAGAAAACTATTTATATTTAATAAGTACAACTACATATAACCAATAACGGGTACGTAAGGTGATAATATGTCTGAAACAAGAAATTTTGTGTTAAGAGACAGTAAGGGTAACGAACATGGAGTCTTCACCGGAAAACAGCCACGTCAGGCAGCTCTCAAAGTTGCTAACAGAGGCAAGGGGACCAAATCCAAACCAGAGAAGATCATGCTTCGCGAGCGTGGCACAAAGAAGGTCCATGTGTTCCTTGGCTGGAAGGAAATGGTTAAGGCTCCAAAGAACAAGCCTGACTGGATGCCTGACAAGATCAACAAGCCATTCGTGAAGAAACAGAAGCCGGGAATTATCAAACTGGACAAGATCTGATTTAGGTATATTTATTTGTTTGAGTCCTTCAAAGGACTCTCCAAATTCTACTTTTTTGGCTATTTGTTCTTTTTATGTGTATTCTTATTCGGATTTATTTTCTCATTTCTTTTTATATAGTCTTATATTTCAGATCTATTCTGAATCTTTATATCTTTTATTTAAAATTTGCTTCAAATTGCAAATTTTCATTTGTTCATTTATCAAAAAGCTTTATAAAATGAAATTCGTTATTGTACCCATATGACAGGAAAGAGAGAGAATGTTCTTATCGAAGCGCTTCCTTATATCCGTGACTTCTATGGTTCTGTAATGGTGATCAAGGTAGGAGGGCATGCTATGGTGGATCCTTCTGTTATGAGCGATATCATTCAGGATGTTGTCCTTTTGCGTTTTGTTGGCATCCATCCGGTAATTGTCCATGGCGGTGGTCCTGAGATCACTGAGAAAATGGAACGTATGGGGAAGAAACCTGAGTTTGTGGCTGGATTAAGGATTACCGATGATGAAACTATGGAAATAGCTCGTATGGTACTTGTTGGGAACATCAATACAAGGATTGTTTCCCTCATAGGAAAGCATGGTGGAAAAGGTATAGGTCTTTCCGGAAAGGATGGAAAGATGATAATGGCCAGGAAAAAGGCCGCTCAGAAGATCATGATCGAGGATGTGGAACATGATGTAGACCTTGGCTGGGTAGGGGAGACCGAGATAATAAACCCTGAGCTTATCAATATTGTTGCAGCTAACGATTATATTCCTGTGATATCACCCATAGCAATGGATACTGAAGGAAACGCACTGAACATCAATGCTGATACTGTTGCAGGTGACCTTGCAGATGCTCTGCATGCAAAGAAACTGATACTGATGACAGACGTACCGGGGGTTCTGAGGGACCGGTCTGATAAATCCAGTCGCATTTCCCGTATCAGTGTTGACGATGTGGAGTCCCTGATAGAAAAGGGTATCATCGCTGGCGGAATGATCCCAAAAATGAGAAGTGCCAAAGCTAGTGTCATTGGCGGTGTAGACCGCGTCCACATAATAGACGGAAGTGTTTCCCATTCAGTTCTACTTGAGCTTTTCACTGATCAGGGAATAGGAACGATGGTATATCAGGACACGGAATGATCACGTGTCCCTTAATTTTTATTCTCATCATTTTTTTAATATGTTTTGATGCATTTAGTCCTGTATCGGACTTCCATACGTAAGCCCGTCCATTTCGAGAACTTTTTTCCAAAGTTCTTTGCAGTCACAGTCAAGCCCTTCAAGTAAGCTCAGATCCTGAGTCCTTGAGAACAGATGGACTGCATCAGATACGTCCCTGCTGCATTTCTTGCAGTTGTGCGGTCCTCTCTTTGATCCTGCACCAACCGGATCAGAAGTAATCACGAGTTCCGGATGTTTTTGTTTTGTTCTCCGGAGTATCTCTACAATGCTCCAGAGCCAGGGTGGCCTGTACTGCCCTCGCTGCCACATGTGTTCCACGTAGGTTCCGTTCTGTACATTGCACAGGTTGATAGAAATGGTCTGAGCATATCCTGCAACATCATCAATGGTATTCACAATGTCTTCCATAGCTTCCTTTTCGGATAAAAAGAGGGGTTTTAACAACAGATAAGCCTTCATTGTTGCCCCGTTATTTTTAGCCACTTCTGCTGCTCTGGTAAAATCAGAGAAACTGAATCCCTTATTTATGGAGTTCTTGCGTATGTTATCAGAACTGGTCTCAAGCCCGATTGCAACTTCAAAAGGAGTATCTCCAAGAGCATTCACACATGATTTCAGGATTTCTTCTGTAACGAATTCCGGACGGCTTTCAACGAGCACCTTGAACACACGCTCATCAGCTGCCAGTTTTCCCAGGATGTTCTTTCTTGTCTCAACAGGTATCTCATTCTCGTCCAGAAAACTGCCGGATGTGAAAATCTTGACCATAAAGCTCTCAAGACGTTCACCTTTCTGAATGGCATTCTCGAGCTGCTTCTCAAGTTCTTCCGGTTTTGGCGGGACCTTTGCGCTGTCATAGACAAAGCCGCACATTGTGCAGCCACCTGCCTTTCCCCACCAGCATCCTGATGTCTTGAAGATGATTGTCAGTGTGTCCACTGTTTCCCCGTTGGAGTGATCAGTGCTCCTCCAGACGGCAGCAGGATATTCGTTAGATGATGGTCTTATACGCTGGCGGTTACGTATTTCCAGTACGGCTTTGTTGAGTGACATTATTCGAACTCGATTGTTGCAGGTGGTTTAGGTGACAGGTCGTAAAGGACTCTGGCAACGGATGGAATCTCTCCGGAGATCCTTGTTTCGATTCTTTTAAGGGTCTCCCATGGAAGCTCGAGTGCTTCTGCGGTCATTCCGTCCCTTGAGCCCACTGCGCGGACTGCGACTATCCAGCCATGTACCCTGACATCTCCTTTGACTCCGGTTCCCTTGCCGACTACCGCAGCAAAGGTCTGCCATGGCTTGAACTTCTCGAGCAGTTCTTCCTCAACGATTGCATTTGCCTCGCGGACAACATCCACCTTTTCCTCGGTAACTTCTCCGATTATCCTTACGGAAAGTCCTGGTCCCGGGAATGGCATCCTTTCGCAGATCTCGTCAGGAAGTTCAAGTGCTTTTGCAACCTCGCGGACCTCATCCTTGTAAAGGTCATCGATAGGTTCAATGATATCTTTAAACTCGATGTTCTCAGGAAGTCCTCCTACGTTGTGGTGGGATTTGATCCCGCCCTCTGATTCGATCTTGTCAGGGTAGATAGTTCCCTGGATAAGATATTCTGCTTCAAGCTCACGTGCTTCTTCTTCAAAGATACGGATGAAGGTCTCACCTACCATCTTCCTTTTTTCCTCGGGGTCCTTTACTCCTACAAGTGATTTAAGGAAACGGTCCTTGGCATGGATGACCTGAAGGTTCATGTCTGAGAAGATCTCTTCTATTATCTCAGTCTCGCCCTTCCTCATGAGACCTGTGTCAATGTAGATCGGGAAGAACATGTCCCCGAGGGCACGGTATGCAAGGACTGCACAGACTGAGCTGTCAACTCCGCCGGAAAGTCCTACAATTGTCTTTCCTTTGGCCTTTTCCTTTATCCTTTCTATAGCTTTAGGTATGAATTTCTCGACTTTTACCATGAAAATGAACTCCGGTTATGGTGTGATGATGATCAATATTAGGTAATATTGGTGGATTTCTTAAATAATGCTGTGCTTAATATGTCTGTTGGTTTTAATAGTATCGATGGAACAGCAGAGATCACTGCCTCAGATCACAATTAAATAATATTAAGCCAAATATTTCCCTAAAACTTACAAGTGTAGCAATCCCATATCTAGATGATTCTTCTTACTTCTATGAGCTTGAACACTTTCACCCCGCATGCTCTGCTCTTAAGTATCTGTAGCCTATTTAGTAGAATAAAAATTAGATGATCACCGGTATTCTCATGCACAGGACACTCCAGAAATACTTCGGCTACAGCGAATTCCGCCCCCTCCAGGAGGATATCATCATGGATGTTCTTGATGGGAAGGATACTTTCGTTCTCATGCCTACCGGGGGCGGGAAGTCGATCTGTTATCAGATCCCTGCCCTTATGATGGATGGTCTTACGATCGTGGTATCTCCTCTTATATCTCTTATGAAGGATCAGGTGGATGGCCTGGTCGGCAACGGTATAGCTGCTGCCTATCTTAACAGCACGATGAGTTACCGTGAGATACAGGAGACTACAAGTGCCATAGTGGATGGGCAGGTGAAGATTCTTTATGTTGCTCCTGAAAGGCTTTGCATGAAAAGCACTCTGGATCTTCTTAACTATGTAAATATCAGCCTGTTCGCTATCGATGAGGCGCACTGTATTTCTCAATGGGGGCACGATTTTAGGCCCGAATATCGTCTTATGGGACACCTTAGAGATCAATTTAAGGCAATTCCTTTTATTGCCTTAACTGC
>JBNJIC010000043.1:0-4633 GCA_051749005.1 Halobacteriota archaeon
CAATCATATATATATATGTATATATATTCTATATGTACGAGTTCGTTCCTCTTTGATCTTATTTTGATTGTTGTTTCAATTGCCTCTAATATCAAAAATTCCTTATCAAAGGCCATGCTGAGTTAGCCCGAATCCCTGGTCCTTGTCCAGATTTATGCTCTTGGGTCGATACAACTCCCCTGCTATCCAGGAATCAATTGCTTCCTGTATGGTTCCATCGGCTCCTACAAAGATATCAATGCCGTTACTGTTCAACAGTTCTACGACCTTCTGCCCCACTCCTGAACAAAGTACAACATCCACTCGGGCTTTGACCAGCAGTTCATGCGGGAGACCTTTTCCACCCACATGTACACTAGTGTTCTCCATGATCTCCACTTCTTCTGTTTCACTGTCATAGATCGTATATGTGACAGCCTTTCCGAAATGAAGCTCGACATCATCTTCCAGTCCGCCCTTTTTCGTGCCGGGTATAGCAATTCTCATATTCTCACCTTTCCAGGTTGAGAATATGTTCTCATTATTTGATATACTTCTGCATGAATGTCAGTTTAAAAAAATTAAGAGAAATCTTCAGTTGTCTGCAGGCATGGGATTGGTATAACTGAGTACTTGGTAAGATCTGTCATTTCAATTCAGATCTCAATGCTGTACCCTGCCTCAATAGGAACAAAAGTATTCGGGAACAGATCTTTGATAGTTTCGATGTTTGAGGTACAGTGGCCGGCACCTATGAAATTCAGTCCATCAAGTAGCTCATATTCAGTGCTGCCATGCAGACCTCCAAGGATGCCGCAGACCTTTCCTTTGGAAGTAGCTGCTCCAACAATGGCTTTGAGCCCGGGGTGTGCACATCCTGTAATAACGAATATTCCATTCTCAGTTCTCAGCATTAATGATTGCTCTTTTGGATCATCGCCCAGTTCACCGGTAGAATATACATTGTTGCATATTCTACATCTTTCGGTGATCTCATGAAGTGTAGAATATGTTCTTATCTCATTTTTGAGCTTTTCAGAGAATGACTCAGGCACATAGACATCAAGGTGATTGTTACTGTTAAGCATCACCGGCAGACCGCCTATGTGGTCCCAGTGCTGATGCGAAAGTACAAGTATATCGATCTCATCAATCGGGATTTTCAGTACTGAGAGATTGTGCCTTAAAGCACATCCATCCCATCCGGTATCAAAGAGTATCTTCCTGTCATCTGTCTCAATAAAACAGGAAAACCCCCAGCCTTTTCGGAAAGGGTATTCACCTTCGTTATCATAGACGATGGTGATCTTCATCATTTCTTCTCCATTCCGAAACGGTTCCTCTGGTAATATCCGGAATAAATTGCTCCTGCAGGATTGTGTGCAAGCACCCTGTCCTTAACAATGAAGGTCGTAACAGGTGCTTCGGAATACTTGTTGAACATTATGTCATGACCCATGCAGAGTCCCACTATGATATTAAGTTCCGTTCCCGCTTTGTTGAGCATAGTTGCCTGGGCAATAGGGTTACAGGTTGTTTCCCTTCCCTCTCTGATCTTGTCCAGTCCGTAATTTTCCTTATCCACGCCACAGATCTTGCAGCATACGGACTCTACTATGAAGTCTTTCTCAAGTATCTGGCAGAGGATCCTTGCCTCATCTCCCAGGCCCAGACAGAAAGCGACACCGAGTTTGCGGTATCCCATCTGTTTTGCAAAAAGGATCAGCTCTTCAAGCCTTGTTTTGTGCATATAGAAGTTCGCCTCTATCTTTGAGGCCGCTTTCATCATTTTTAGGTCTTCTGATACATATTCCGGTTGTACTTCACTGGGCGTGCAATCCTTGCCCTGCCTGCACCTTTTTGTATCGCAGGATGCGCATTTCATTGTCTTTTCACCTTTTATACAATTATTCCTTTTTTATAATGAAGTTGCATCGAGTTCTGCTTTAACAGTCCTCCAGATGCTTTTCAGGTTCTTTGAGAAATCATTGTCTGCATATTCAATGACGGTCTTTTTCCCTATCATCGCTTTGTTAGGTATTGTGTCATAAGGAAGCTTTCCTGCAACCAAAATGCCGTTTTCTTCGCATGAGGTCTCGATCTGCTTTGTGTTCTCTTCATTTATGTTGTATTTATTGATGCAGACGATGGCAGGAATTCCGAAGTGGTCGGTTACCTGTATTATCCTTTCCAGATCGTGTATGCCGGATACACTTGGTTCGGTGACAATAAGCGCAAGGTCCGCACCCGTAATAGCCGCTATAACAGGACATCCGGTTCCCGGAGGCCCATCGTAGATCACAAGGTCGGATCCCTTTTCCTGTGCTAGTGATAATGCATGTTCTTTTACTGATGTTACCAGTTTTCCGCTTGCTTCTTCTCCGATGAAAAGTTCGGCATGCACCATCGGACCATACCTTGTATTTGAACTGAAAACAGTTCCTGAAGGGTTGTCTATCATACTGATTGCATTCTCAGGGCAGATGTATTCACAGACTCCGCAACCTTCGCATTTGAAGGTGTTTATGGAATGTTCCGGAAAGATCGCGTCGAAATTGCAATTCTCTATGCACAGGTTGCATTCGGTACATTTCTCAATATCGATGTTTGCAACGTCCATTCCGTGGAATTCAAATGTCTCGATGACCTCAGGTTCCAGAAGAAGGTGCATGTTCGGTGCGTCCACATCACAGTCTGCGACAATACTGTTCTCTGCAAGCGACGCAATAGCCGCAGTTATAGTTGTTTTGCCTGTTCCTCCTTTGCCGCTTATTATGACGAGTTGTTTCATGCTTCTTCTCTCCTGCCGTATCTGTCCTTTATTGAAATGTAGAGCTGAATGAATTTCTCTTTCCACTCATCCATCTCCTCCACGAATGGAATTCCCTCCGAGTACAGTCGAGCTATTTTGGTATCCTGAGGAATTCTCATCAGGACTTCGATGCCTTCGTCAGTACAGTATTCTTCAACACTGTCATCACCGCTTCCGCTTCGGTTGATAAGTACTCCGTGTGGTATGTTGAGGATCCTGGCGACCTGTACTGCCAGTTTCAGGTCGTGTAATCCAAAGGGTGTCGGTTCCGTGACAAGGATGCAGTAATCTACATCTTCAAGGGTTGTCAGAACCGGACACGCGGTTCCAGGGGGTGCATCAATGATACTTGTCCTGTTCGTATCGATGTATTTTTTTAGCTCGCCGATCACAGGCGATGCCATGGTCTGGCCAATATTCAGTAGTCCTTCGTATAGTTCAGTATCGTTCTGGTTCCCAGACTTTGATCTTCTTATGACACCTGTAACGATCTCGCATTCCTGTATTGCTCCTTCAGGGCATACCATCATGCATCCACCACAACTGTGGCATAGTGCAGGGAATGTCATGATCTTGTTCGGAAGGGTTGCAATTGCATTAAAACGACAGAAATCTGAACATTTTTTACAATATGTGCAGTTCTCCTCAAGGATTTCAGGGATGGTCGATGTAATTTCTGTGATCAGCTCCATTTCTTTTTTGAGGAACAGATTGCAGTTAGGTTCTTCAACATCGCAGTCCAGGAGTTGCGGATCCTGAAGCGAAAGGGCAAGATTTACCGCTACAGTGGTCTTGCCGGTTCCGCCTTTTCCACTTGCTATTGCGATCTTCATGATATCATTCAGTGTTGATGATCGTGGTCGTGATCATGTCCCTGGCAAACATTCTCACTGTTTGGACTTTCGAGGTTGCCTTCTTTCCAGTCGGAGATGGCTGTTTCCACGGTTCCCTGTGCTCCAACGAATACCTCTATCCCGTATTCAGAGAACATTTTTACAGCTTTTGTTCCAAGTCCTCCGCAAAGCATTACATTGACACCTTTACTTGCTAACAATTCAGGTGGCAGTCCCATGCCACCATTGTGCTGGCTTGTGTTCTCTACGATCTGGACATCATCCGTTTCTGTGTCCAGTATGGTATATGCCGGAACCATTCCAAAGTGCTGTCCTACAAGGTCTTCAAGTCCGCCGGTTTTTGCAGAAGGTATACATACTTTCATATTTTTTTCCTCTCGTATATTCATTTATCTTGATTTTGATCTATCTGTAATTTTTTAATTTTTTAGGGTTCTATTGTTTGTAATATGCAGTTCAATAGCTGCATAATATAGCATAAAGTAATGCATTTATATTTTCTGAACCTCGCCATTTTTGATGACTTATTATGCACATATACGAGGAAGTACTTAAACATGATGGAAATTGTTTATATATCACATCTCTTTTGAGTATTTTTGGCAATTATGTTGGACAATGGTGCCAACTGGTTCACTGAGTTATTATTGCATAATTAAATGTATATTGTCCTTCTTTGAAGTCCTTATTCTTGGTATTGTTCAGAGCATTACTGAATGGTTGCCTGCAAGCAGCGAAGTTAGATTTCTCTTTTGATGATCAATTTGTTTGGCAGATCTATTTAGGGACAATCTCATGGAGCTCCTGTCAGGATTTCCAGCATATCTCATGTTGTGGAGAACGTGATAATATCATCACTTTTCTCATAATTTCCACTATGATTATGGGGTAGGTGCCCTGAGGGTCTTGATAAATATATTTCAGGAATAGAATTAAATGGATTAGCTTGAATCTGCTATCTCAAAAATAAAAAGAAAAAGAAAGAAAA
>JBNJIC010000043.1:4643-15432 GCA_051749005.1 Halobacteriota archaeon
TTGGACTTAGTAAGTCCAGCTCTTTGCAGCCTCGATCATTGCCTGAAGGTTCTCGGTCGGTGTCTGGCTTACGATACCACAGCCAGGTGCGAGAAGTCCCTTGCCATCGAGCTCTTTGAGTACTCTGTCGGATTCTTCTTTAACGAACTCTGCACTCTGGTTCCAGAGGCAGTTGACAGGGTCAAGGTTACCGACGATGAGTGTCTTTTCTACCTTGCTAACGGCTGTTGCTGCGTTAACGTTCTGGTCAATACTGATTGCGTCTACACCACAGGTCTCCATAATTGCAAGACCCTCTGTTGTGTCGCCACAGATATGGAGGACAGATGGTACGCCCTTCTCGTGGAGTGCTTCAACGAGCTTCTGGTGGAATGGTACTACAAACATCTTGTAGAAGTCTGCTCCAATGAGTGAGTAGCTTGCGGTTGGGTCAATGATGGAGAACACGCTTGCACCGTTCTCGACCTGTGCGAGTGCGTACTTGATTGCGAAATCGGTTGTGAACTCCATGATTTCGAGACCGTACTCCTGCTTTGTCATGATGTCCATGAACCAGGAGTCACCGGTAAGGTGCTGTGCGAGTGAGAAAGGACCGATCATACTTCCGATGATTGGAACCTCGTCTCCATATTTCTCATTGAGGATCTTGATTGATTCGAGGACTGTGGATGTTCTCTTGCTTGAGTCTGCGACATCATATCCTTCGAACTGCTTGAGGTCGTCAAGGCTGTTTACAACGTGTTTGATAACGGATGGCTGCTGTACCTTTGTACCATCCTTGATCTCACAGCCAAAGAACTCTGCTTCTGCGGTGATATCGAATGGGACACGGATAGCTTCGAAACCGAGGACTGTGTGACCTGCTTCTGCGAGTGCAGCGAGCTTCTCTGCATCGTAGTTTGCTTCTGGCCAGAATACATCTACTGCTTCCATCTGGTCTACTGTTCCGGTCTGTGTGACACAGACAGCTGGCATTCTGTCAACTTTTTCTCCCTGCAATACGCGGACTAATCTTTCCTTCTGTGTGTATTCGGACATTTACATTCTCCTTTATACTAAATCCTTTATAATCACTAAAAAGGTACTTACGCTATGTATTTGCTGTATATATACCTTTTTGTTTGAATAAAATCAACTGCAATAGTCGCATTAGTCAAGTTTTCTGGACTTATCTAAGTGATTTTTGATGTGCTTTTGGCGGGTATTTTTCCTGCCGGCACACGATCGTTTCTTTCTCAAATTTTTAAAAAACCGAATAGAGCATTGCTGCGACTCCAATTACAAGTGGCTCCATGACAAGGTTGATTTCGTACTTCTCAACAAGCTCATCCGGCAGGGCGCATGGGATGCCTGGAGTTGATACAAGGCAACGTTCTGCGATCATTCCTTCTGAGATCGTGTTTGCATTTGGTGTTGCTTCAAATACCATGGAGAACTTCCTTGGGCTTTCAATGTCAAAAGCGTTAACTCCAAGCTCTTCGATCGCCTTGTTCATGAACTGGGTGTTCGGGTCATATGCATACACATTGAATCCCTTTTTCACAAGGTGTGATGCGCCTGCATATCCCACACGACCAAGACCGATGACCAGTACGTCCTTTGAATCGGCGTGTTTATATCTTGAAGCTATCTCCGAGTAGATCACACCTGTGCATGTATGATTGGTTGAGATCTTCCCATTGTTCAGGTTATGTGCAATAAAAATATGGTCGTCTGCCATCAGTATGATGTCTGCACCATTTGCTACAGCCTGGTAGTAGCCGGTCATGTCAGGGTGTTCTGTGATAAAACCTTCAAGCCCGAAATATTCGGTTATTGCAAGCAGTGATGATGAGAAGTTCCCGATGATACCGTTGCCTGCTGTGATGGGAACGATACCTACTTTCTGATTGCCGGGTTTTGTGCCATAGACCTCCTCGCATATTTGGGAGATCTCTTTCCCTGTTGCTTCCTTTATGGTCTCGTTGTTCTCGTTGAGCTTGTTCAGAAGGTCTTCCAGGTCTTCAGGTGTCAATAATGCCATAATTATCACTCTTTAATATCCATAATATTGTCCGATATGTTCAATTCCTCTGTTGCGTGCCAGTTGTGCTGCATCTTCATTCATGCCTTTTGAGATCAGGGTGAAAACAGTTTGCTTCCCCTCACTTTTGAAGATCTCAAGTCCGTCCTCTTCATGGAAATGATTGTAGGTATTCCCCATGGAAAGTACATGTTCTCCCACGGGAACAAGTTCGCCATCTCTTAACGACAGATGCTCAAAAATACAGTATCCTTTTTCAGGTGCTTTCTCTACTTCATCAACGCTCTCGTTGAAGGCCTGCATGAGCATCTCAACAAGGTTGATGCCGCTTGAATGGTACACTGCCGTTGGTGTCTGACTAGGGAATCTGGCATCGATCTCCAGAATCTTCAGTCCCCTGTCTGAGGTGATGGCCTCCACATCCATGATACCTTTCAGGTTTAGATTTGCAGCAATGTCGTATGCTATTCTCCTGAATTCCGGATCATGTTCGATGGGAGTTATCATGTGGCAATCATAGGTGTCGTCGATATGCACTTTTGTTTCCTTGATAACTGCAAAATGCTGACCATCTCCGATTATCTCCAGTGACACTACATCACCTTCCAGGTATTCCTCGATCATCATGGAAGGATCGATCTCTTCGAGCTCACTGTCATTCCTTAGGATCTTTGTCCCGATACTGCTGCTCTCACAAGGAGGCTTGACAAAATAAGGCGGTTGTGATGGTTTATCGTCCGGGGTCGGTACTCCGATGGAAGCAAAGTATTCCTTGGACCTTTTTTTGTCCATGCTGATGTGGTATGCATCAAAATCGAAAAGCACGGGACATTCCAGTTTATTGCTGATCTCCTGGATAAAATCAAGGGTCTCAATGTTCTCATTGACCGGTATTATGGCATCGACATTCTTTGAGATGCCGATAAACCTTTCAGGTTCATGAGTTATGTCAAAACAGTGAAACTCGTCAACAAAATTGCGAATAAGGGGCTTCCTGTTCCTGTCTATCAGGACTACCTTCATCCCCGTTTTCCTGGCAAGATAACTCACTTCGAATCCCTGGAGCTTGCCTCCTATTAGACAGATTGTCGTCATCCTATCGCCCCAACAACTTCTCAAACTCGCTTTGTTCTGCGGGCTCCATGCCCATTGCTTTCAGTCTTGAGACGACGCTCTTAACATCCCTGTCCCTTTCTGAATGTTCCCTGTCATAGTTAACAACACCTTCAAGGGACGAATTGGAAGATATGATGGATGTGACGACGTTTGCTCCTGCGTTAAGTCTATGGACCATTCCGTCGATCCCTTCAAGGTCAAGTGATGCCGGAATAAGTTTCTCAGGATACAGTAGGCGGAGTATTGAGATGATCTTAAGTTCTGAGTCACAGCCCTTAACTTCCTTTCCTTCCAGTGGTGTTCCTTGCTGTGGCAGGAAAGTCATCACGCGTACCATGTCAGGATTAGATGTACCCAGTCCTCGCAATGAGATTATTGTAGATTCCATGTCAGGTTCCACTTCTGTGAGCATACCGTCCTCGACATAATAACCCATTTGTTTGGCATGATTCCTTGAATTGATCCTGCCTTC
The DNA here is from genome assembly GCA_051749005.1 of Halobacteriota archaeon. Classification (GTDB taxonomy): domain Archaea; phylum Halobacteriota; class Methanosarcinia; order Methanosarcinales; family Methanosarcinaceae; genus Methanococcoides. The sequence continues at coordinate 8,255 of JBNJIC010000043.1, forward strand.
AAATGACTGCTCGACCCTCAACTGTCTGTAAAGTTCCATATCATAGGTTTCCTGGTAGAGGGCGAGGAAGTTGGCACCGTTGTCCTTTAACATTTTAAGGGTATTGTCATCGACAACTCCGGGGGATATCATGATCGGCTTTCCGACCTCTTCCTTTACGATCCTTACTACCTCAGCAAGTCTCTCTGGTTTGTCGTGGAAGTATGGGTCTTCGCCCATTGTAAGGTCCACCATGTGAACATCTTCGGTCTTTATGACCTGGCAAATCTTCCTGATGTCCTCGTTGTTGAGCCGGTATCTGGCAATTTTATTGGTATTCCTGTAGTAACAGAATGCACATTTATTCCTGCAATATGTGGAAAAGTATACAAAACTGTACATGAACACCTTGTTCCCGAAGAAATGGTCCCTTATACGGCGTGCCACATAATGAAGTTTTTCTATTGTATCAGAGCTATCAGTCTCAAGAAGGCTCCTGATATCATCATCGGACAACTGTGACCCGGAAATAATCTGGTCTGCATAGCTGTCCAGGTCTCTATTATCCATATTCTTAAACAAGATATTCACCTCATAGGTTGGTAATGATTCCGTTGTAGTACAGTTCGGACCTGCTTGCACGGCGTATGTTGGTGTAGTCGTGCTTAACCTTAAGCAGTCTTTCCAGTCCGAATCCTGCACCTATCCACGGCTTGTTAACTCCCCATTCCCTGTCAAGCGGGATAGGTCCGACAACCGCAGAGGAAAGTTCCAGATCACCATGCATTACATCAATGGTGTCTCCATAGACCATGCAGTCGTCTGCCTCTATCTTATATTCGATGTCCAGGTATTCGAGGAACTCACTTATTATTCCTTCAAGTTCTTCCCTGGTGCAGTTTGATCCCATCTGGCAGAAATTCAGCATAGTGAACTCTTCCAGATGCCTGCTTCCATCGGATTCCTTGCGGTAGCATGGTCCGATCTCGAATATCCTGATGGGATCCGGGAGTACTTTGTCCAGTTTGCGCAGATAGTTGTACAGGCATGGTGCCAGCATTGGCCGCAGGCACATGTTCTCTCCTACACGGAATATCTGTCTGTAGAGGTGATCATCCTTGTCGATACCCATTCTTTCTACATATTCGAAGGGTATCATTATAGGGGACTTGATCTCAAGGAATCCTCTTTCCACAAAGAACTCTGTGATATTCCTTTCAAGTTTCCCAAGACGATCTTCTCTGTCCTCTTCATACATTTTCCTGAGGTCTTTGCGCCGCCTTTCGAGAAGTTCCCTCTCAAGTTCTTTGAATTCAGGCAGTTCTCCCTGTACCGGGATCTTGTCCTCTGGCGCCATCAATGTCTTAAGCCTCTCTATCTGGGAAGACGAATACTTCACTTCAGGTCTTTTGTCCTTTTCCACTTTTGCCTCAGTATTGGCAGGGGCTGTCTGGCTTGTTGCCGGAGGGGTTGGTGTGGACACCGAAACGGATTTAACAACAGATTGTTTTGGCTTCCTGGGAGCAGGCTTTTTTGAGGAGAATACACTGACGGTCTGTCCTTTCTCCTTGAAGGTCTTTTTAACAAAACGATTGATCTGCTCGTCACTTGGACGGCAGCGTTTGCAAGGCTTTCGGTACTTGTTGTTCCTGAGAGATCTTGCAGAACGGCTTGATCTGGAATTCCTTACCGTGAACCGTGCCCCACAGTCGGTCTCGATATGAATGTGATTCCTTGTGACCTCAAAGTCTTTGATCCCATGAAGTAATCCGCTTCGCGACAGCCAGACTCCGTTGAGTCCAACCAGAACATCCAGTAATTGCTTTTCCATAGGTCTAAGCTCCTATCGCGAAACACTTCATATTATCATTATCCTTTACTTTCGCCCGATGTATCTGAATCAGGCTTTAATATGTTTGATGGAAAGCCATGTCCATCTGGCGGAAACTCCGGGAATCTAACCCGGCTGAACGGATTTAGAGTCCGTTCGATCTACATGATCAAGTCTCCATGTTGTTGAAAGTTTTTTAATACCAATTATGGATACTCTGGCTTTCCTTACATATTTGTGGCACACGTCTGGAAGACATTTCCTTTTTTGTAACCACTAGCACTCTCAAATTGCCGGGTTCCATATTTAAGAATTTCGGATTAGTGTTTTCCCGGAACTCCGGTTTATATCTATTCATTACTATTCTTTTAAAATATTGGCAATGATCGCTAATGCTTTTCTTTTACATGGTATCTTCTTTGATGTCATATGTGAGTTCCAGACTTTCTAAAGGTAAATTTACATAAATTAATATAGCTTTTGTTCCTATCATAGGACGATTAACGTGACGATGAATCTGGAAAATGAAGGAAAAATCCCTCTCAAAAAACACATCATAGGTCTTGTGCCTGCATCGCATGGCGGTCTTGTGCGCAAGGTATCACAGGAATTCGGGATCGAAGAGTCCGATATCATAGACATGAGCGCGAGCCTGAATCCTTATGGAAGCCCGTTCGATCATCCGGAATATGGTCTTGACCTTTATTCTTTATTTGAGTCTTCAAAGCCGGGTATGTATCACTACCCTGACAACCGCTACTTATTGTATAAGGAAGCTGCAGCAAAATTCCTCGGCTTGGGAGTAAGTGCTGATAATATCATTCCGGGTAATGGTTCATGTGAGACCATCCGGCTTGTTGCCGAATGTGTTCTTGGAAAGGGTGACACTGTGGGAATACCCCAGCCTACATTTGATGAATATGAGCAGCAGTGCCGGGTAATGGGAGCTAATATCCTTTATTTCGAACACGAAAGTCTGATGGATATCTCTGAAGAGGCTCTTCAGGATATAAAGATCCTTTTCGTCTGTAATCCTAACAATCCTACAGGTAAACTTTTGGCCAGGGAAAATATACTCTCTCTTGCTGAGCGCTGTGAGGAAAACGGTACTCTCCTGTTCGTGGATGAGGCGTTCATTGAACTTTCTGATGATCCTTCTCAGAGCATTGCCGATGTGGCGGCAAGCAAAGATCATGTTTTTGTACTGCGTTCCTTAACCAAGAATTTTGCAATACCGAGCATACGCCTGGGATTTGGTGTTGCATCTGAAAAAATGGCGGGTATATTTAACAACGCAAGACTTTCCTGGAACCTTGGTTCTGTTCCGGACGTAGTGGGTACCGCTCTTCTTGATATGGAAGGTGGGTGTTATAGCAAATATCTTGTTGAATCCCGTAATTCGATTCAAAAAGAAAGAAAATACCTTGTGAAACGCCTTTCTGATATCTATGGTTTCAAACCTCTCCCCAGTAATGTGAACTACGTCCTTGCTGATATCAGTCAGCTTCTCATGGATTCGGTGGAGCTTACTGAGCGGCTTTCATCCCATGGTATCCTTGTCAGGGATTGTAGTTCTTTCTATCTTATGAACAATGATTACATCAGGATTGCAGTCCGTCCCCATGATGAGACCGATCGTTTGATATATGCTATCGGTGATGTTCTGACAGAGTCCGGAAAGGATTATGCTGAAGAGAAATTAAAACATACTATCGAGCTTGCGGCATCCGGGGAGCCGGCATCCAGGAATACATGTGAATACTATCCCTGCCATTTCACCGGGCAGGACTGTACTTTTTGTTTCTGTCCCTTTTATCCGTGTGAGGATCTCCGTACAGGGGGGAAATGGATAGACAGTACCACCGGTGGAAAGGTGTGGAGCTGCGAGGGATGTACTATAATACATGGAAAAGATGTGGTACAGGATGTTCTGAAGGTCCTGATGCGCGACAGTGAGACAGATGATAACCTGAAAGTTGCCTGGGAAAAAGTAATTGTTCCCAATCTTTGATCGTTCCGTTTCTCTTTTCAGAGCACATTTACAGATCAACTTTAAATATGGTTATTTGAATGGATGCTATTATAATGGCTGGTGGCCTGACCCAGAGGCTGGGCATGGAGGAAAAAGCATGTGTTATGCTTATGGATAGGCCACTTATCAGTTATCTTCTGGATTCACTTCTTGATGCCATGCACGTCGATCGTGTGTTCGTTCAGGTCTCACCTTATTCCCTGGATACTGAACGCTGTGTCAGGAGAAACTACCGCGACAAGGTGTCTGTTATCAGAACCCCGGGAGACAATTATGTTGGTGATATGGTGGCAGCGGTAAAGGATTCCGGCAGTAATGGTCCTGTAATGGTGCTGATGCCCGATCTTCCAATGGTGACATTTGAGCATATAGACATGATAGTTAAAACCTATGAAGAATGTGGCTTCCCTGCTATGTCAGTTTATACACCTATCGGATTGTATCGTAAGCTCGGCCTGAGGCCGGGAACTGTATTTAACAAAAATGGTGAGATGATCGTTCCTGTGGGTATCAATATCCTTGATTCAGTGACAATAGATGAAGAACAGGAAAATTATGATTATATTGTTAACATCCCCGAGATCGCTATAAATGTAGATTCTGTGGAAAGTCTTCGCAAATGCCAGAATATGTTGCTGAAATAATCATCTCTGATACAGAATCAAACCAAAATGATTTATGTTCTCCTTATTTTTTAGGCTATTACTTCGAATATCTGTTGGTTACAGTATCTGTTTTAATTCCATCTCATGTTCCCTTAAAGAAACCTAAATTGAATAACTTAATATATTTGCTGTTCTTTTCTTTATTCGATAAGCGTGTCGCACAAAAAAGAATTATCTCTCAAAGATCATATTGTAGAGCTTGCCTGCCCGGCTCACGGGGGCCTGATTCGTGAGATGGCCGGGCGTTACGGTATTCCTGAATCGGAAATGCTGGATCTGAGCGCCAGCCTTAATCCACTGGGGAGCCCTTTTGAACATCCTTCCGGTGGCCTCGACCTTGATGATGTTATGGAAAAGGCGGCCAGGAGATTCGGACAGTACCCGGACAACAGGTATCTTGAATACCGTTCTGCAGCTGTGAATTTCCTTGGAAACGGACTTTCTGTTGATAACATAGTTCCAGGTAACGGTTCCTGCGAGATCATAAGGCTTGTGGCAGAGGCTGTACTGGAAAAGGACGATATCGTGCTCATACCACACCCTACATTTGCTGAATATGAACAGCAATGCAAGGTTGCAGGTGCAGATGTGCGCTACATAAGGCAGGAAGAGGTCATAGAACTTGATGATGATGTCCTTGAAAGCGCAAAGATCCTCTTTGTTTGTAACCCTAACAACCCTTCCGGTATACTACGTTCAAGGGAGGAACTTCTTGATCTTGCGGAAAGGTGTGCATCGAAGAACACCCTCCTTTTTGTGGATGAGGCCTTCATTGAACTTGCTGACGATCCATCCCAGAGCATTGTAGATTTTGTGGAGGGCAATGACCACATTTTCATACTTCGTTCACTGACCAAGGATTTTGCAATTCCTGGTATCCGGCTCGGTTTCGGCGTGGCTTCGAAGAGGGTTGCAGAAGCACTCAATACTGCAAGACTTTCCTGGAATCTCGGATCGATCCCTGAAGAGATAGGGATTGCAGTGATGAATATGGGAGGCGGATGTAACAGTTCATATCTTGTTCAGTCCCGTGAGGCGATTAAAAAGGACAGGCAATATCTTATCGAACGTATCTCAAGAATACGCAAGTTCATTACTATAGATACAAAGGTCAATTTTATTCTTGTGGATATCAGCGATTCTGCTTTTGATTCCACCGAATTTATGCAACGCCTTGCTTCCCATGGTGTGCTTATCCGGGACTGCAGCTCATTCCCGTTCATGGGCAAGGATTTCATCAGGATCGCTGTAAGGCCTAAAGAGGAAACTGACAGGCTTGCACGTGCAATAGGAAAAGTGGTTGTGGGTAAGGCGCGTGAGGGTGCCAGATCTGATCTTATCAAAATGGTTGAAAGTGGAAATGCAAAGCCTCTGGGTCCAAATACTGATTGTCCTTATTATCCGTGTCATCATTTCTCCGGTCAGGACTGTACCTTCTGTTTCTGTCCGTTCTATCCTTGTGAGGATGAACGCACCGGAGGTAAATGGGTGGACCGCTCAAGTGGTGGCAAGGTCTGGAGCTGTGAGGACTGCGTTCTGGTACATCAAAAAGATGTTGTGCAAAAAATCCTCAATGAGCTCTCTGGCGAAGGTCGTATTGAAGATAAGTTGAAGAAAGCATGGACTAAGGTTGTGGAGCCTCTTCTATGATCGAACTGTTCCTGGCAGACACCGATCATTTAATATCGGTACTCCTGCTTGCAACTGCTTTTGACCTCTTGATAGGTGAACCTCCCACAGCCCTGCACCCGGTTGTGTGGATCGGCAATTTAATAGCTTTCTTCAAAAGATCAGCTCCTGCTACACACAGGAAGATCTACGGCGTGCTGTTCGCTCTTGTTGTGATACTTTTCGCCGCCTCCATTGCATGTGTTGTCCTCCTTGTAGCGAACCTGTCGTTCCTGCCGGGTTTTGTGGTGCTTCTTATTGAAGCGTATTTCCTCAAGTCCACATTTGCCATACGCCGACTTATTGAGGCAGGTATGGAGGTCAATGCAGAACTTGTGAAAGGTGATCTGCCTTCTGCACGAAGTAAGCTGTCCATGTATGTCAGCAGGGACACTTCACAACTTAGCGAAGGCCAGGTTTCTTCATCAGTGATAGAGACCTGTTCGGAGAACTTTGTGGACGGCATCCTGAGCCCGCTGTTCTATTATTCGATCCTTGGACCATACGGTCTTATAGGTGCATACATATTCAAGGCGGTGAGTACACTTGATTCAATGGTAGGTTACATGGATGATAATCACAGGGACCTTGGTTATTTCTCGGCAAAGACCGACGATTTGTTGAACTGGATCCCTGCACGTATATGTGTTGTTTACATTACCATTGGTTCTGTGCTTGCAGGAATGATCTCCAAAGAAAATAAGCTTGATCACGGTGGTGCTATCAAATGTGCAACCAGTGACTGCCGCTCCTGTTCATCTCCGAATTCCGGTTACCCGATGGCCGCAGTGGCCGGTGTTCTCGGTGTACGCCTTGAGAAACCTAACACCTATATTATCGGTAAGGACTATTCCCTGCCGGGGGCAGATGATATTAAACAGGCATCAACGGTAATCGCTGCAGCCTCTGTTATTGCTGTATTTTCGTTTGCAGTGCTAATCTATATAATATCAGTTATATTGAACTACATGTAATACTCTCGAAGTGATCATTATGAAACTAG
>JBNJIC010000044.1:0-15321 GCA_051749005.1 Halobacteriota archaeon
GTTATTGTAATATATTTTTATGAGGAACTATATTATCTACGTAATCTTCTTGAAACGATGTTTTCAGTCCTGAAAAGAAAGTATAAAAAAGTTTCTGTGCAAGAAAGTAAAGAAATTAAGTAAAAAAGTGAAATTTGAGGCATTAATACACAATCTTAACAGGTATGTTAAGATTATATGTTTTGTACAATTGAGAATTTTGACAAAGCCACTTTAATTAGTAATTTATAAATAGTGACAAATATATTTTTATACAGCTTTTAATCGGTGGCAGATATGAGCTTAAACTATACAAATTTGAAAAAATACAAATCCTTGATAATTCTTACTCTTTCTGTAACGCTTTTTGCTTCGATGATATTGGTTGCCTCGGCAGCTACAACTTATGAATTTCAAGATCCTCATGGGGAATATACTTTCAAATTCACCTTTCCGAATGGGGATGTAGTAAGTTGTGACCCTGAGTATCATGTTGATGACAGAGGGGATTATGTCAAACTATCAGTTGACAGTACTCCGGAAAATAAGCAAGCGGGTGTTTATACTATAATTGAAGTTAAAGGAGTGGATACTAACGGATGGTCACTCCTCAAACGAGGTTTCCCTATAAAGAGAACGTATGATTCAACTAATGAATTCATGTTGTCCTATATCTTAGACTCAGATTCTGATAACCTTAAATACGCTACTGGCAGTTTTTACTCCGTACAAGTGTCGAGTAAACAGTCTCGAGATCTTAGATTTCTAAATTTCTTTTTTGTGGCTGAAGCAGATGAAACAGATGACTTTTTCATTGCTCCTACTTATCAAGAGATCGAATGCGGTAAAACTATCGATTTCACTCTGAAAAAAGAAAGAGGTGGCATCTATTCAGAGATAGATCACAGCGAGGTTAAATGGATTGTTGGACAATCCAGATCACTTAGCGAGTACAGGGACAATGTAATTATAGGAACAATTGATCGAAATGGTGTTTTCACATCAAAAGAGCTTGGAACCTGCACTGTTTTTGCCAGAATGGATGGAGAAATAGTAGACCAGGCAGAAGTGGTTGTAACATGTCCTTCTGGTAAAGAAGCAGATCTTCAGGAAGTTATTCGTCTCTACCAGCTTCGCATTCCTGAAGGTCCATACCACAGGGACCTACAAGCCGGAAATGTAGGGGCACCTTTTAGCAGCATGAATCCGGGCTATGCTACAAATCTATATTCTATTACGAATGATGAATACGGGGAATTTACCTGTGGAGGATATCAGCATCAGGTATTGGTATTTCTGAGTAAAATGCAGTCGACCCCCGGAGAATGCCACCTTTTGGAGGGATATGATTTTGGGCCCATAGAAGGCTCATACGCCGCACATCATGCAGTCGTTGTATATCCTAAAGGAACTGACTGGAAGAAAACCGGAATTGTTTTTGATCCATGGTATCACCAAAAACCTGAGGCAATGTCTATCAGAGTATGGGAAGATGTTTTTTCACCGATAGCAGGTGATACCTCTCCCGGATACAGGAGGGAATACAATACTACTAAAGATCCAGATGATTACCAATATGCTGCATGGACCGTAGCCGGTGACTTTGTTTCTGAAACAGTCGACCTGATTGGTGATGCAGGTGCATTCGTGGGCTTTGGCCAATGTCCGGTAAACATTTTGATCACTGACAGTAATGGTCGTCAAATGGGTGCTATTGATGATAGCAACATGGTTTTTGAGATCCCGGATGCTCACATTACGAGGATGGGTGATGGAGAAGAGGGCTATTCATGGTATTTCATTCTCCCGAATACAAGCGAATATGATATTGACATTACAGCATTTGATGATGGTGATTTTAAATTCTTCGTCATGAATACCAATACAGAACAACTGCAAAACTATGGAGAACAGGTCATAAAGAAGGATGAGATTGCAGAGGTTGAACTGGACCCACAGAATCCGACAACGCCTATGAAACTACCTGATGACTCAGAAGTGATTCCGACTCTCGAAGATGTTGTAATCCCAGAAGCCAAAGAAAAAGGACTTCCGGGGTTTGAACTCTGGATGACTACCTTTGTGATCTTCGTTGTTATGCTGTTCAGAAGGTCATAAGTTAAGAAGTTTGAATATAATAAGTGGCATTTTCTTTTTCCAGGCCACTAACTTTCTTTTCCATTTTACTTTTTTTTGATATGATTTTGGAACATTATCTTTTTCATTTAACAACGAATAGAGTCATTGCTACCGCTGCTATTGTATAAACCGCATGTTGTCGTAACCTATATTTCTGAATCTCCCCCTATAAGATAAAGAGTGCTATTGATCGTGGGAGAAATAACTTCAACGAAGTAAATATTGTACACCAATACATAATCCAACGTCCTTATATAGTGAGCTGAAAATACAGAAAGACCATGAAAGTCATCTCAGTAATAGGCTACAAGAACACAGGAAAGACCACCCTTGTTAAAAGGCTGGTGCAGGAACTTTCAAAGCATGGACGGGTGGGAACGGCCAAGATGATGACCGACCACCGGCTGGATAACCCGAACACAGACACCGGGAAGCACTTCGATTCCGGTGCAGATATGGTCACAGCGGTCACCAACAGCGAACTTGTTTCCATCCAGCGTGACCCTTCTGTTGAGAAGGCTATCGATGCTCTTGCAGATGCAGGCATGGACTTTGCTGTGGTCGAGGGTGCAAAGGACAGCTCTATTGCCAAAATAGTACTGGGAGATATTGATGAAGATGTTCAGAATATTGTTGCGAAGCTTCCTGCAAGGTCTGACTGGGATCTTGAAGAGCTGGTGGACATCATCAAAGAACAGCCTGACCATATGACACTTGACCTTCTTCTCAGGCAGATAAAAGAGACGCCTGGAATTGAGAAGGTAGGCGGTATTGGAAGTTTTACCGGCATAGTCCGCGTGGACAATGAGGATTTCAGGACCAGCCAGCTCGAGTTCGAAAGTTATGAAAAGGCCGCTGCTGCAAGTATCCGGAAGATACGTGAAGAGATCATGCAGCAGGAAGGTATTATTGATGTGCTGATCCATCACAAGATCGGTACTATAAAGCCTCTTGAGGATATTGTGTACATCGTTGTTGCAGCAGGTCACAGGCAGCAACTTTTCCCGGCGCTTGCTGAGACACTTGAAAGGGTCAAGTCAGAGGTTCCGATCTGGAAGAAAGAGATCACCGTTGACGGTAACTTCTGGGTACATGACCATGCCTGAATTGTCCTGCATTCCAGCGCATTCACGCATATTTTACATGTAAATTAATTATAATTCCCGCTTTTTTGACCATATTCTTCTTATATTGCTTCCCCTCACAACAGGTGCCGTATAGTTCTGCACATTGATGTAAAAATATGTCCAATCACTTCCATAATATACTTAGCTCAGACGAAACATTAAAGTAAGACACTTGTTAACGAGTGACATGATTTATACACTTTTCTAAAAAACACGTGGTGACAATTATGTTAGGAATAGATGACCCGCAGATCTGGATCGCCTACGTTCTTTGCATTGTAAGCGCTCTTGGTTGTATGGTATATGGTCTTTTAAAATGGAATGAAGAGGAGGAAGAATAAATGGCAGTCAGTACCCCCCTTCTCGGAGTTGTTGTACTTATTTACCTGATGGTCGTTTTCTGGTGCGGATGGATCGCATACAAGCGTACTAAGGAAGTTGATGACTACATGTTGGCAGGAAGGAACGTGCATCCTGTCATTCTAGCCCTCTCTTACGGTGCTGCGTTCATCAGCACATCGGCGATCGTAGGTTTTGGCGGTGCTGCCGCTGTCCTTGGAATGGGACTCTTATGGCTTGCTGTAATGAATATAGTTGTAGGAATATTCATAGCTTTTGTTCTCTTCGGATCCCGAACAAGGAGCATGGGAGTTAACCTTAAAGCAGTCACTTTCCCTGAACTTCTGGGAAAGAGATACCAATCCCGCTTCATACAGGGTTTTTCCGGAGCAGTGATCGGTTTGTTCATGCCACTTTATGCAGCAATTGTTCTGATCGGCGGAGCAAGGTTTGTGGAAACCACACTGGGTATTAACTATGATATTGCAGTCCTTATCCTTGCGATCATTGTTGCAGCTTATGTAATTACAGGTGGATTACTTGCTGTTATGTACACAGATGCCCTGCAGGGAGGTCTGATGTTCATTGGTATGGCAATTCTTCTGGCTCTTACATACATTAAGCTCGGAGGTATTACTGAAGCTCACATGGCACTTACCAATATGGTAACTCTTGTACCCGATAGTCTGATTGCAGGAGGACATACCGGCTGGACCTCCATGCCCGCGTTCGGCTCGCCGATCCGGTGGACACTTATTTCAACACTGATACTTGGAGTGGGAATCGGTGTTCTTGCACAGCCACAGCTTGCAGTACGTTTCATGACAGTGAACAGCAAGAAGTCACTCAACAGGGCAGTCTTTGTGGGAGGACCTTTTATCCTCATGATGACTGGTGTAGCCTTTATAGTTGGTTCACTTTCCAACGTATACTTCTTCCAGACAGAAGGCCTGATATCTATAGCTGCAGCCGGTGGAAACCAGGACCTTATCATTCCTGAATATATCAACAGTGCCATGCCAGACATGTTCGTGATCATCTTCATGGTAACCCTGCTTGCAGCAGCAATGTCAACCATGAGCTCACAATACCACACAATGGGAAGTGCGATCGGCCATGACTTCTACCGCGAATTCATTATGAAAGGCAATGCCGGTAAGACAGTGACCATGACAAGACTGGGAATATCCATTACCATTATTTCAAGTGTCATACTAGCATACGTCCTGCCTATCAGCATCATTGCAAGAGCAACAGCAATATTCTTCGGAATCTGTGCAGCAGCCTTCCTCCCAATGTATGCAGGTGCTCTTTTCTGGAAGAGGATGACACGCCAGGGAGCAATTGCAAGTCTTCTGGTAGGTACATTCAGCAGCTTGTTCTGGCTGACATTTGTGCACGCAAAGGAAGCAGTACCAATAGGCATTTCACAGGCACTTTTCGGCATGGACACCATCCTGACAGGTACATGGACAGTTGTGGATCCGATACTGGTAGCCACTCCCCTTTCAGCTATTGTTGCAATTGGTGTGAGCCTGATGACAGAACCTCCATCGGAAGAACATCTTGCTAAATGCTACAAAAAATAAAAACAGCAGAGAAGCTGATCGAGAGAGAAAAACTCAGTAATTATCAAATTCTGTGGATCTTAGCATCCACATCTTTTTTTTATTATCTATAATAAGTATCTTCAAAAGATATTGCAAAGAAACTAGTGAAAAAAACTAAAAGTTTTTGTCACAAATATTTATATTTAAATTTATATTATACTTTAGATTATAATATAAATTTTGAATTATTTTTAATTCATATGTTAAGTTATATTTTAACTAAGTTACTTTGAAATTTCTTTTTTTACTATAAATATAAAGAGGAATATTAAAAATAAGGATCAAGAGCTATTTTTAAAGACTGTAAAAGAAGATAATATGAAAGGCAAAAGTCTATGACGGAAACTTAGAGGGGATGGATATGTAGTTTATAACAATTATTTCGACTTTTGCCTAATTAAACTTCGATTACATCAAATATAAAGTTATTGATATGATAATTTTAATTCAAATCGTAAATCAGAAATAAGGTACATAACAAAATAACAATCATGAATTTTGGTGTTGTTATCCATGGACCTGAAGTGATCGATTCCGGTCACGCAAAACTTATAATTGAGATGTTATCAGGAATGGGAGATGTTAATGCAAAACTTGGTGGTACCATGGGAAAGATCGCTGTCATGGATGCACACATAGAAGATCTTATAGATATCAATGAAAGCCTGATACCAAGTGCTGCAATAGAGTCCTTTTTTGATACATGTGATGCTGTCTGCCTGCTAAACCATGGAAAGACAGCAGAGAACGGGCTTGAATTTGGCAGCATCGTCATGTCCAGACTTCAGGACATGGACAGTATTCCTTTGATACAGATTGAAAGCCCGGGCTGTGATGATGGATGTATTATCTACTGGAACAGCAAAGGCCATGATCTTGCAAAACAGATAGGAGACCTTCTCAGTATGCCTGTCAATGAAGGGAGGAAAATCGGAGGCATACATATTTCTACGGAAGGCACAAAGACATTCAGGAAGATACGTGGAGTTCATCCAGGCGAGCTTGTAATGATAGATGGATTCGTCATTGGTAAAGCAACATCTGAAGACGTGTCAATAGTAGTGGAGAACGGTTTTGTTACTGGACTTGAAGGCGGATCCATAAAAGAGCACGGTCTTGAGAAACTGCACGTGTATGAATCCAGAGAACCTCTGAATATAAGGAAAGCATGGGTCAAGACCGGTGCCATAAGGCGTACCCAGGGGAGAGAACCTTCGACTCTTCCGAGAAAATGTCAAAGAGTGTCACATGAAAGTGATTCATCCTGCACGACAGCTTTAATAAATCATATTGCAGAGAGATCGATAGAACTGGCTGAAGGATGCAACTGTGCGGTAACTGTGGGAGATGACACTACCGCAATAGCCGCGGATATTCTTTACAGATTACATATTCCTGTCATTGGCATAACAGATGGCGATCCTGATGGATTTTCACACACAACGCATTTTTATCCGGGATCGATCGTTATGCAACTTGAACCAGGATGTGATGATATGATCGGAAGGACCATAAGAAAAGAACTGTTCAATGGTGAGGTACATAACGAATTCAGGAATTTTGAAGAAATAAAAAACAGTGTTCAGGAAATTGTCGGGGAAAAACTGGTATCAATAACTGCTTACTAAACTATCCTACTAAGGAAACTCTTGCTGTTCAAGGCTATAGACCACATTATTAGTCAGTCTTGAACACACTTTAATTTTTAAATTGTATAAATATCTTCATATTTTCCTATTGTGTTACACACAGTTTAAATATAATAATTACCTATCTTTAATTGGGGGTAGAAAATACTCTATATTATTTGGTACGGTGATGGACATGATCAGCTTTAGTGGGAAGCAATCAGATGAGTCCAGCGAGGAGATCGTTGAGTCACTCAAAAGTCTGGGAATGACTAGAAATCTTGCAACGACCATTGCATACCTGTCAAGTGTGAAAGAAGCCTCATCACAGGAGATAGAAATGAATACAGGTCTTCGTCAGCCCGAAGTCAGTGTAGCAATGAGAGCAATGAGGGAGCACTCCTGGATTTCAGTCCATAATAAGAAGGTGACCGGAAAAGGAAGGCCTACAAAGATCTATTCTTTAACAAAGCCTTTTGAGAAGATCATCAAACATTATGAACAAAAGATCCGGGAAGAAAACGAAGCAAGAATGCGTATAATCAACAAACTCAAAAGTCTTTCAAAATAAAAATACCCGGTATTTTTATCCGGGTTTTCTTGTAGGATTATTTGTTGATAGTAAGCAGAAAGTTTCAATGCAGCTCTGCTTTTATGATTGAAATTAAAGAACTAGAACTGTGTCTTTAAGTAGAACTGACTATTGTAACTATTACAATTCATACAGAGCTGTAACAGTTTACTCTTGGTAGAAATTATAGAGATTACTTGTAGTTTAGAAATTACTTATAGTTAATTGGGATCAATCAAAGGATAATAGATATCCGGGCGGATAAACCCTGCAAAACCTGCATCAACCGCCTGATATTGCCTTAAGGATCGTTAATGTGCCGGCTTCGACTGTTCCATCGACGGGAACAGCCTGGCCGTTGTTCAATAATATTACTATCTCCTGATTTATGTCCAGTGTTTCCAGAAGATCCTCATAGGTAGAACCTTCAGGAACATCCATGATCTGGCCATCAGGGCTCTCAGGATAAATCTTAATTTCTATTTGCGGACTCAATCCAGTAATTCACCGCCTTCTCCTTTGAGATCTTCGAGGTTTTCGTGTATTAATTTATCTTCCAGAATTTCGAGCTTCTTATCACCTTTTCTTTCTGACTCGCGTTTATTATACTTTGACATACATTTTCACCTCAATAAATACTGGGTCCGTATAGTTATTAATCCTTTCGAAGAAGGTTATATATACCTGTTATTTATGAGAACAACAGGTAATATTTATCTCATATAAGCCTGAATTTGAACCTATGTTCAATTCACTAATCTTTGATGCAGACGGTGTCCTCATGGATTCCATGCCATGTCATGCTGATGCCTGGGTACGCACATTCTCAGAAGTTGGTATTGACATAGTCAGACAGGATATCTATGATATTGAAGGATCAAATCATGTTGGTGTTATCAACCTTATCTTCGACACAGCAGGGCGCAAACCTAACCCTGAAATTATAGAGAAGCTTCGGGTACGCAAAAGAGAACTTTTCCTGAAAAAGAAAAGCATCAAACCTTTTGAAGGTATGTATGATCTTCTTATAAAGTTGAAAGATAACTTCCACCTGGCAGTGGTTTCGGGTTCTGACAGACCAATCGTGGATAACATGCTGAATGAGTTTTATCCGGATATCTTCGAAGTTACCATTTCAGGAGCCGACGTCACAAAAGGAAAACCTGATCCAGAACCTTACCTGAAAGCTATAGAAATACTTGGTGTAAAGAAGGAAAATTGCATTGTGATCGAGAATGCACCGCTGGGAGTTGATGCTGCGAAGAATGCAGACCTCTGCTGTGTGGCAGTTCCTACATATGTAGATGCTGAAAAACTAAAAAGAGCAGACCGCATATTTTCAGAACATGCATCATTGATGACATTCCTGGAAAATCTGGAACCTGTTTAAAATAGTATGTGATAAAATAGTATGTGAGATAGGCAAATCAGGCCCTTTAGAATGACCTTTTATGGGGCCATAACAGATGCCTTCTTACCATATCCCAACTGATTTTTACTGATATTAACCTTCAGACAAGCCTTACGGTCTCAAGATTAGTAAGTGCTCTTGTCTCAAGACGGTATTTCTTGTGCAGTGAACTTGCAAGGTCGATGCAGGAACGTTCATCACCGTGTTCTGTGAAGACACGCTCCGGCTGTGGCCTCATCTTCTTAAAGAAGTCCATCAGCTGTTTTCTGTCTGAGTGTCCTGAGAAACCATCGACAACTTCAACACCCATGTTCATCTGGACGACCTCTGTTCCGTTCCTGGATGAGACCGGGATCTCTTTCCAGCCTTTCTGGATACGTCTTCCAAGGGTTCCATCTGCCTGGTAACCGACAAACACAAGAGTATTGTTTGGATCAGGAGCAAACGCCTTAAAGTATTCCATGACAGGACCTGCATTCATCATACCGGAAGTAGAAAGGATCACGCATGGGTGTGGATCATTGATGATCTTCTTTCGCAGTTCGTTGGAATCCACAGGCTTGAAGCACTCTGCAAGGAACGGGTTCTGACCCTTCTGGAAAATTAGTTTTCGGAGATTGTTGTTCAGATATTCGGGATATGTCGCATGTATGGCTGTAGCTTCCCAGATCATACCATCAAGGTATACCGGGACATCATCAATAATTCCTTTTCTGATAGCATCCTCAAGTACAATCATTACTTCCTGGCTTCTTCCTACAGCGAACGCAGGAATAAGTACGATACCATTGTTTGTGATCGTCCTCTTGACGATCTGCTGGAGGTTCTTCTCAGCTTCCCTAAGGGATGGCTGTGTTGCACTGGAAGCACCATATGTAGACTCGGTTATAACAGTCTCAACACGTGGGAACTTATTAACAGCAGGGTCAAAGAGCCTTGTAGGACCGTACTTGTAATCACCGGTGATTACAACGTTGTGAAGGCCGTCACCTATATGGAAATGTGATATCGCAGAACCGATGATATGACCTGCATTGTGGAATGTGAGCTTTATATCAGGTGCAATATCAGTGACCTCTTCAAAATCAAGTGTAATGGTATGTTTTAGGCCTTCACGTACATCTGCGGATTCATAAGGTATCCTCTTACCATCCTTTGCAGCAACATCAATATAATCAAGCTGCAGAAGAACCATCATGTCTCTTGTTGGTGAAGTACAGTAAATTGGACCTTCATAGCCATATTTATAAAGAAGAGGAACAAGACCCTGGTGGTCAAGGTGGGCGTGTGTAAGTACCACAGCATCGATCTGATTGAGCGGCTGTACTTCAGGCAGATAAAGATAAGGTGTCATGTTGTCATCAGATCCGACGTTCACCCCACAGTCGATCATCACCTTTGACTCAGGTGTTGATAGAAGGAAACAGCTTCTACCGACCTCTTTACAACCCCCCAGTGATGTGACCCTTACCCACTTGTCCTTTGAGGTACATTCCCTGTGGATGCTGCGCCCGACTGTCTTCAGAATGTCTTTACGCTCCTTGTGGTTGGTTCGCATGAATTCCCTGATGTTATTGACTGTGCGGGATTTGATAGGCGGTGTGCGGACAACCTTTGGTGTCCATCCGATCTTCTTTGTGATCTCACGTAGTGTCTCTCCGTGTTTACCAATTACAAGTCCGGGCTTTTCCGCTTCAATGACCACTTCACCAACATCAGGATCGAAATGAAAATTAGAGAGAACAGAATCTTTTGGTACGGTATCTTTTATCTTATCGATAGCTTCCTCAGGGGGAACCAGAACCTTGGGGTCCGGACGAACGACTATCCTTGTCCGAAGAGCTTTTGCAAGGTTCCTTACAACATGACCATTATCTGCAAATTGTTTCGGATCCTCGGTATAAACAACAAGCTGGGGCCCCTCGAACTCAACACTTGTAATAGTAGTTCCATCAGGGACCTTCTCTTCTATTTTCTTTTTTAGGTCAGATAGTACATCTTCTATTGCCATTAAACAGCCTTCCTATTTGAAAAAAGTCAAAAAATGTTAAATTTTTTAAAAAAATATGGTAAGATAAGATCAAAAACCCGAGAAAGGGCATGATCTTAATAGGATCAGTTTAGGGATTCACGTTTCTTCTTTACCTCTTCCTGATCAAGTCTTTCATATTTGTCTTTTGTGATCACAACGACATCAATACCTTCACCGGAAGCGGAATCTCTCTTCATAGCATTGTGAAGAGCACGTATTGCAAGTTCAACTCCTTCTTCTACGGTAATATCATCTCTGTAACGGTCCTCAAGGACACCATATGCCATTGGAGAACCTGAGCCTGTTGCAACCGCTTTTGTCTCTTCTATCTTTCCACCAAGTGCATCAAGTGAATAGACCGCAGGTCCGTTCTTGTCATATCCGCCTATGAGTAATTGCACCATAAGTGGATAATATCTCTGACCGCTTAACAGATTGGAAAGAAGTGTTGCAATACCTTTGATCGTAACTGACTCCTGTCTCCTCATCTTAAAAAGTTTGGATTCTACACTAATGACACGTACGATCTGCTGTGCATCACCTACAGAACCTGCTGTGGTCATTCCTACAAGATTGTCGATCTGGTAGATCTTCTTTGCAGTCTTGCTTGCGATAAAGTTGCCCATGGTTGCTCTTTGTTCAGTAGCAAGGACTACTCCATCAGAGCACACTATACCTACAGTAGTTGTGCCTTTTAAATGCTTATCATTATCCATTAATTATACCTCATAGTAAAAAACGAGAAAATCAATAGGTAAAAATGTGTTTTGCTTCCCGCAATACAACATCTGTTTAGCTATTTTAATATATAAGTTTATCCATAGAGAGCTTAGAAATAATGACATAGAGATCAAATGATACCTACTTCATCTGCAAGTTCCTGAACTCTGGTAATGGCCTCTTCACTCATACCTCTATCCCTCATCCTTTTAATACATCTTGAAATATCCACCCTTTCTTCACCCATTACAAGGTTATCGGCATGACAAACTATCTTCTCTTCAATGCTGACAGGAAGATAATCTTCCTCAGGCAGACCAAGAATAAAAGCCTCCCCCCGGGTAATTCCCGCTCCGATATGATTTCTTATGATCAGTACAAGCCGGGGATCCAGCCCAATATCTTCTGCGATAGATACACCTTCAAGTGCATGTCTTATCCCATGAGTACGGGATCTGCCTATATCGTGGAGAAGTGCACCCAGTTCCACAATGTCAATATCTACTTCCTTACCCGAATCAATGTGTGCAACAGCTATCTCCACAGCGATCTTCGAAACTACCCGACAGTGCCGGATAACTTTGGCCGCACAACCTGCTTCCTCAAGCAATCTGAGTGCATCGGAAGGTGTTAGCATGTTCAATTGCTTGCTGTTAGTTCGTCAAGACGTTTAGAGAGCTTATCCACCAAAACTGAATTATCCTCAAACATGAGGTCTTCACCACATAAAGGACAGAGGAACTCGCATGCACTTGCATCGTTGAACTCGAATCTCACACATCCTTCAGGACAGGTGTAAAACACATTATCTTCTTCGAAATCAAGACGCATCTGGAGATTCTTGATAAGCTTCTTCTTTTCCTTCGCAAGATGTGAGTCAATGTCACTCAGATCCAGTTGCCACAGGTAGGTCAGCCATCCGCTACTAGAATCACGTTCCCTCCTGCAGATAGCAAGTTTGTTCTCGTTCATAATAAAAAGAGTCCTTCTGACGATATTGAGCATGACACCGGTAGCTTCGGCGATCTGCTCATCAGTAACCTCGCCCTCTGGCATCTTCTCTATCATCTCAAGCCCTTCTTCACCCATCAGTTGAATAAGATATCCCCGGACGACTGGATCAGTTAAATCTGTCAATATATCACCTTGCAAATAAGATAGTGTTTATAACTGGATAGTGTTTGTAAGTAGATCGTATAAATAGATACTATATCAGGAATAGGACTCTTGTGTATTTTATTATTTATAGCTAATCCACAAGAGTTCTATAGAAACAATCATTACCATCATTGCCATCAATGCAGCTCCCTAATCTTCCGGGTAACATTTATCACTTTTTCCATTACATTTTCCCGGGTCTTACCGGTTGCCAGCACTGATGTAATGGGATCATTCGGGAGCACATGGTATCCCTTTGCAGGAATATCAGCAATCGTTTCACCTTTCATATTATTATAGAATGACTTATCCACAAACATTTCATTATCTGCATATATCACAGCCCTTATGGCGTAGTTGCTGACCTCAGGTATCTTTTCTGGAAGGATGCCGTCAAAGGCCTTCACATGAAGATCAAAAAGGTTTAGTCCGATAGCCATCTCTACACTATCCAGACTGCCCTGCAGTCTGGCATTCACTTCGATAACCACAGGGCCTGAATCAGTAAGCAGGAAATCCACCCCGTTGGAACCCACGAGCTCAAACTCAGATGCGATCCTTTCAGAGATCTCATACATCTGTCCGGTATAAGGTGTCCTGTAGGGGGTGATATTGCCACAATATGCAAAGGGTAGGCCTGATAACCAGGGAACACCTATAAGCTGTTCGTTGGCTGCTATCGGGACTGCACGAATCCCGTCACCAATGAGGGATACGCTTGCAGGGAAGCCGGAAAGGAATTCCTGCACCATGATATCCGCGGATGACAATGTCGGATCAACTTCAGGCAGCTCCTCGAGAATAGCATTCAGGTCATCTTCATTATGTGCGATCCTGTTCAGGCGACCTCCTCCTGCACACTTAGGTTTTACCATCAGAGGGTAGTCGATCTCAGCGGCTTCATCCACATTGAATGAAAGAGGATGAGGTATCCCAAGGGATTCGAGCTCTTTTGCAAGATAAGATTTATCAGATACCTTCTTCATGACATCAGGACAGTTGTTCAATATCCTGAAAGACTGGTCGCTAAGATCAAGTTCCTCAAAACCCGAACCAAGTACGATGGCATCAGGATAGTTATCGAAGTTATCAATAAGTTCCAGGACACTCGTTCTGTCTATATCCCTGATATCAACATCCTCATCAGTAAGAAGGGACTTGCATGCAACAGTATTTTCCTTTAGGTCCATATCACAGAAAGCATCGATGGCATAGACATTGTAACCGGCCCGTGTGGCCGAGCAGGCTATGTTCCTGCTGCTGTATCCCAAAACAAGAACGTTCTCCAGAAGTGTAACCTCCTTATAACCTGTGTGCACTGTCCTCAGGCAGAGCAAAAAGTCCCTGCTCGGTACTGATCACCGGAATCTCACCACCGGCTTCGGATGAAAAGAACATTGGCTTCTTCAAAGTTACAGTCTGGTAGGTAGTTGGGTCCAATACCATGATGTCATCACCTTCCACAGCTACAAGAACAGCACCAACGGCATCATCCCTGTTAGCTATTCGTATAGCACCCTTCAGTTTCTCGGTCTCTTCAAGGAACTTTGCACCTGTTGCAAGATAGATACCTTTGGTATTCTTCCCGGAGTTACGGACCTCTATAACAGTGCCTTTATAGAGGATGATATCACCCGGCATGAACTCAGGAAGTCTCATGGAGAAAGTAATCCTGTAAAGATCTTTCCCGTCCTTATGACCATAAAGTGAGGGTGATTCTGAAAAGGTCCCGCCAAATTCCGATATGATTGCCTTGCATATCTGACGACCTGCATTCGCAGAACCAAGATAGATGTCAGCCCCATCCTTTGAATCAAGGCAATCAGTGATGAACGCAAAGCGGTCTCCCTTTTTCCATAATTTATCCACCATGTCAGCACATATAAGCTTGCAGGCATCGATCTCTTCAGGCGTTAGTGTCCTGTTAGATGCCCTTATCTGCAGGATAGCCTCAAAGTACCCGCCTGCCATACGGCTGCATCTGTCACATGCTTCACGTATTATGCGAACCTCTGTTTCAAGTTCCTGATGCAATGGCTCTCCTTCGACCATGGCATCGATCTCTACTTTTACTTTGTATAGGTGTGGAGTCAGCTCCCGTGGTTCCATGACGATATCAATATCATCGGCTTCTTCGTGGACAAAGAGTTCGTCCTCAACGGTTCTGATCACGATATCCTCCAGGTCCCCTTCGTCCCGCCATTTATTGCGGTCAAAGCGTGCGTTGCACTTGGAACATATCCTTGCATGGAGAACAAGAGGAAGCACGGCTAATGTGAAATTCTCTAAAAAGCATTTCCTACAAACGTTTTTGTAGAGTCTTTTAGTCTCTGCCCCGCATTTAGGGCATAATGTAAGGCTCATCAGGATGTGAATGGTAAGTAGATGGATATTAGTCTTTTCCATCACAAAAAACTTTATTTTCTGAACATGGCCTTTGCAGAGAACTTCTGCTTCAACTTCTGTGCGAACAATGGCCTCAGATTCCAGAGAAGCTTCCTGTTGCTCTTGAACAAAGCAGAGACAAGGACTATGAAATCCATCTTGTCGAAATCCACGTCTCTGACAGATTCAGCAAGACAGTTCAGTTCCTCATCTGACAGGTTG
>JBNJIC010000045.1:0-15314 GCA_051749005.1 Halobacteriota archaeon
TTCAATTTCTACTATCACAATAACCTCGAACTTCTGGAGCTTGCAGGAGCAAAGATCGAGTATTTCAGTCCGATCCACGATCAACAACTACCTGATGTGGACGCACTTTACCTCGGAGGTGGCTACCCGGAGATTTTCGCATCCGAACTGGAAGCCAACCAGAGCATGAGGGAAGACATCAGAAAGGCATCCGAGAACGGACTTCCCATCTACGGAGAATGTGGCGGCCTGATGTACCTTACTGAACGTATCACCACGGGCGTGAAAGGAAAAGGCACATACCACATGGCAGAAATGCCGGAATCAACTCATGAAATGGTCGGAGCACTTCCGGGACATTCACTTATGGGTCACAAACGTGTGGTCAGTTACAATATCGGTTCACTTGACACTGATGCTGTTGTCGGCAAATGTGGAAACGATTTCATCGGCCATGAATTCCACCATTCAGAAGTAACTGAACTTCCGGCAGATGCAAAGTTCGCAATAAAACTTTCACGCGGTACCGGCATAATAGACGGATGGGACGGACTTATCAAAAACAATACACTTGGTGCGTACGCACATCTGGAAGCCGTTTCATACAAAGAGTTTGCTACATCCTTTGTAGACGCAGCCGCAAGATACAGGAGTGAAAAAGCTTGAGAGCAGAGATAATCAAAGACCGTGTAATTGCAGAGAAGAAGGCGATCAACGAACTTTACAATACCGGCTATTACGGAAGGCCAAAGAAGAACGGCCTGGAACTTACGCTCATTGAGACTGCATACCTTGCATACCGCGAGAAGCTAGAAGTTGAAAATAAAGGCAAAGTGCTTGATTTTGCCGGATTTTTCAAAACAGCATCGACACTCCAGCCATCTTTCGAACTAAAATATATTGTTTACAAAGACCTAAGGGAAAGAGGATTCTACGTCCAGCCCGGACTTACCGATTTCCGCGTCTACCCCCGTGGAAGTCATCCCGGGAAAGGTTCTGCTAAACAATTTGTCTATGTCAGATCAGAAAGGGTTCCAATGCCACTAAGGGATCTACTCAGGTCACTGAACGCAGCGGAAAATGTCCGCAAGCAGATGATCCTTGCCATCGTGGATGAAGAGAGTGACATCACCTTCTACGAAGTGAAAAGGCCGAGGATTAAGGGCGGAATGGAAGATTCGCTTTACCCGAACATCAACACTGAAGCAACTTTCCTGGAAGACAGAGTTATCATCTGGGATGAGGAAGCATCCACCTCACTCTTTGAGAACGGATTCTATGGCAAACCCCTTGATAAACAAAGGCTTCAGCTTTCACTAGTGGAATCACGTTACCTGCTTGATAATGGTGTTATAAATATCAAAGACAGGCAGAATAATCCAATGGATGCTGATTCATTCACAGAGATCGCTTCAAAGATCGAACCGGAGTTCCACCTGAAGAACAGTGTTTACACAGATCTTCGTGAGATGGGGGTTGTCCCTAAGACCGGATTCAAGTTCGGAAGTCATTTCCGTGTCTACGGTCAGGTGGAATCCCCTGCTAAGATACCTCACTCGGAGTACCTTGTACACTCCATCCCGTCAGACCATGAATTTGCACTGCCTGTAATGTCAAGGGCCATCCGCCTTGCAAACAGTGTCAGAAAACGGATGTTATATGCAATTCCTGAAGATGATGGTATCGACTACATCGATATTGGAAGAGTGAAGATGTGATAGTTCGTTTATCTCTCTTTCAAAATAACATTTATTAACTATCTTTTCAAATTATCTGGCATGGAAGCACTTTATCTGAAAGACTGTTACATCAGGGAATTTGAAGCAACCGTTGTCAGCGTGAAAGACAATAAATTCGTTGTCCTTGACAGGACTGCCTTTTACCCAAAGTCCGGCGGGCAGCCGCATGACACCGGAGTACTTATCAGCAACGGAAAGGAATACAATGTCGTATTTGTCGGAAAGTTCGAAGGCCGGATCAGTCATGAGGTCAGTGAACCGGGACTCAGGGAAGGCGACAAAGTAAAAGGTATCATCGACTGGGACAGGCGTACCCTCTTCATGAACTACCATACAGCATCCCACATCCTCAGTGCGATCATTCACAATGAGACCGGAGCGAAGATCTCAGGAAACCAGATAGCAGAGGAGAAGACACGTGTGGACTTCAATCTGGAGAACTTTGACCGGGAGCAGATCGGCTCATACGAGGCAAAGGTCAATGAGATCATCGACAGGGGAATTGATGTAAAGATAGACATCCTTCCAAGAGACGAAGCTCTTAAGATACCTTCCGTGGTCAAGCTCAAAGATGCATTCCCACCGGAGATACAAGAGATACGCGTGATCAGGATCCCGGAGATCGATGATCAGGCATGTGGCGGGACACATGTAAAAAATACCGCTGAGATCCCGCATATCGAGATATTTAAGGCAGAGAATAAAGGGAAGAACAACAGGAGGATCTATTTCAGACTCGCCTGATCCTTTTTAAGTATCTGATTTCTTTTTTTAGTTTAAAGTTAAATTGGAATTGTCAATCGCAATGGCATCAGTCCTTATTTTCCTCAAAGTACCTTCTTACAAGTAACACAAAGCTTGAACCAACAAGTACCAACAGGAAGATTGCAATTACCATTCCTTCAAGTGTAAAGTCCTGCCATGAGTGTACCGATACCCACATGCCACTGCGAGTAACAAACGTTGCGAATATGACCAGTATGAAGGATGTCACTGCAAGCATCGGTGCGAGGAAACCGTATTCTCCATACCGGACCCTTGTCTGGGAATGAAGGTAAGTTGTTGCGGTGATCCAGGGAATCAGTGAAGATGTCTCAACAGGGTCCCAGGTCCAGTACCATGCACCCCAGCCAAGGACCTCGTATGCCCAGAAGCCACCAAGCCCGATACCTGCTGTGAGGAAAAGCCATGCCATCCTCATCCAGTCCCTGGATATCTTTATCCATTTCTCATCATCGATTAGAAGGTTCGTAAAAGCAGCAGCAAATGGAATTGTGAAAGCTGCATAGCCAAGGAAAAGGACAGGAGGATGGACTGCCATCCACGGGTTTCTCAGGAGAGGATTCATGCCCTGACCGTCCAGAAGCGGATATGCCGCTAAGAACGGGTTCCAGTTGGAGATCTCCACGTATGTGCCCAATGACCCGTAATACATAGAGAACGGATTCTTCAGGACCAGCAACAACAGGAAGACTGTAACTATGCAAAGGCATATAGCCCGGGTGATGTTCATGACCCTGGTATCAAAGAGTTCCTTTGTGTGTCCTGTGTACTGCATTGCCAGAAGCATCAGGAGAGTGAACCATGTCCAGAGCAGGAATGAACCTTCCTGGCCTGCCCACAATGCTGAAAGCCGGTAGACAAATTCAAGGTCTATGCTCGAATGCATGTAGACATAGACATAGGATGCTGATACGGTGATCAGGTAATAGGTAAGCATCAGGATGGCAATTGTGATAACGGCTGCACATCCGATCTCAAGTTTCCGGGAAAGTGAACCTGAATGAGCACTATCTGTTCGCAGGTGAATGATGGAATATACAGTTGAAGAAGCGCCCAGAATGAAGGCTATCCAGATGAGGACCATTCCGAAGTTCATTTTTTGACCTCCCTGCGGCCTTCAGGGCCTTCGTTACTATTGTTTTTAACTTTACCTTTTATCCTGCCCACAGCTTTTGTGGCTTTTCCGTCAGCCGAATAATCGATCAGCCCGAGAGAGGTAATTCCGATGAGCATAAGGAACAGGCCTCCCCAGATGAATGTGATGAAGGGGACGGTCCTCACGTATATACTGACCTCACCGCTGGTCTCATTCAGTGCTTTTGGAGCAATGAACAATTCTTCAAATATACCCCTATGTACGTATGTGCTCGTATATGTCTGACCCCATTTGAAATCGGTTATGTACTTTATCTGTCCGCTGTCAAAATAGGCTCCTTTTCTGTAGACATCAAAATCCACATAGGTTGCATAGGAAGAACCCGGGTACTCCCCGTACTGTGAACCTTCGAAAGCTGAATCCATTCCGGTCACCGAGACCATATAGTTCTGCCCTTCGAACTAACCGACAGAGTCCATGGAGACCACTGCAGAACCGTCCACTTTCAGATTGCTGCTGGCGACGATTCCTATGAGAATGAGAATAATTCCGAGATGGATGAGGTGTGCACTGACTCCTCTGAGTTTCATAATGTTGGAATCCCTCTGGATGGATATGTAGATCTTATAGAATGTAGCCACCAGTGCCATGCTCACGATGGGCACGGTCACATCAAGGGGAAGGTTTCCGAAAGGTGAAAGAAAAGCAAATGCTATGGAGATCGCTACTGTGAAGCCACCAATGAAAAGTGTCTTCCTGGAGCCAAAATAACCATAGAGCAAACACATCGTAAGGAGTAGTACCAGTGCTGCTGTGGGAAGAGCGCTCCTGTTGTTGAAATATTCAGGACTCATGCCCATCTCCACACCAGAGGTCAGTCTGACAACAAGTGGCGTCAGCATTCCAAGTGTTATGAGGGCAGCAAGGAACAGCATGGTAAGCACGGTTGCAAACATGATGTTGCTACTGTTTACGAGGTCTTTGCTTCCTTTCATGAAATTCACAATTGTTATCCCTGTTAAAATATGTATCGATGCTGACAGTAAAAGTGCAGGATCAATAATTATGTAAGTTGAATACAGGGAAAAAGTTAAAAGACAGATTTTCTGCCTTAAAAGAAGTTATAGTTTTCAGTCAACTTTCGTGAACTTAGAATGAACAGCTCCGCAGACAGGACACCTTTCCGGTGCTTCTCCTTCCACAGTATATCCGCAGACCTCACATACGTAGTAATCAACGTCTTCCTTATCATCCATATTGTCCAGTGCTTTCTGATAGAGCTCAGCATGAATCATCTCTACCTTATTTGCAAGATCAAAGCTTCGGACAGCTTTTTTGTTGCCTTCCTTTTCTGCTTCCTCGATAAAGGCAGGGTACATTTCGTTGAATTCCATGGTCTCGCCGGCGATCGCTCCCTGAAGGTTCTCCTCGGTGCTCTTTACTTCACCCAGTACCTTAAGGTGATTGTGAGCATGCACTGTTTCTGCATATGCTGCAGCCCTGAACAGTTTAGCGATCTTTGTGAAACCTTCTTTGTCAGCCATTTTTGCAAAAGCAAGGTACTTCCTGTTTGCCATTGATTCGCCGGCAAATGCTTCTTTAAGATTTTCTGTGGTACTCATGAAATTCCTCCATTTTTACTGTATTGTAAGTTAAGTGGGCACATATCAAATATATCATTAATGGAAGGAAGAATCTAAGAGAGAAAAATGAAGTAAATGCAACAGGAAGAAAATATGAAAGCGGATGGGAAGAAACGGATCGTATGTTAGAGTTGGTTTTATATATTAATGAAGCAGAGTAGAGGGAAAAATTGAGTTGATAACACGATCGAGCTAATTGTTCTTGCAGTATGGTTAATGCTTCCGGCATACCTGCCGAATCCTTTTGCAGCTGTCTTTGGAGGCGGTCGTCCCATAGACGGTGGAAAGACGATGTCAGACGGCAGGCGCATCCTCGGGGATGGAAAAACCTTCAGGGGCTTCTTTGCCGGGCTGATATGCGGTACCCTTGCAGGACTGTTGCAGATGAGGATGATCGAAAGCTACCCGGTGATACTGGGAGCACAACTTCCTGCATTCGGAGCGGGAGGAATGAACACTACCATTGTTATTTTCGCACTTGCTTTTGGCTCACTCTTCGGGGACATGTTCATGAGCTTCTTCAAGAGACGTCTGGGACTCAAGCGCGGAGCACCACTGCCTGTTGCAGACCAGCTTGATTTCGTCATGGGAGCATTGATATTTGCTTATCTGGCATCACCATACTGGTTCTCCGAACAGTTCACATTCAGTATCATACTGGTTATACTGATCATCACACCCCTGCTTCACCTTGTGACGAATGTCATAGGATACTTCATAGGTGTCAAGAAGGAACCGTGGTAAATATCACAGTATCATAGAAGGAAAGGATCACAATGACAACACCATCAAACGATAAGGAAGAACTGATAGAAGCACTCAAGACCTGCGGAGCTGTCAAGTTCGGAAACTTCACACTGGCATCCGGCAAGAAGAGCAAGTATTATATCGATATCAAGAAAGCCAGTTCAGATCCTGCTACATTGAAAATAATAGCAAAGCACGCTGCTGTAAAGATCAGTGAAATGGACATCGATATCGTTGGCGGTGTTGCACTGGGAGGCGTACCTATCGCCACAGCAGTATCCCTTGAGACGAACCTGCCACTGCTACTGATACGCAAATCTGCCAAGGAATATGGAACCGGCGGAAGATTTGTGGGTGACGCTGAAGAAGGTGACAGGATCATCCTGCTGGAAGATGTGACCACCAGCGGCGGTTCCGTCATTGAGGCCATCGGTGCCATACGGAATGCAGGATGCATCATTGACAAAGTGATCACCGTTGTGGACCGTGAGGACGGTGCAACAGAGAATCTCGGTGAGATCGATGTAGAGCTTGTACCACTCGTCCGTGCAAGTGACCTGCTTGCTGAAAACTGAAACAATGAAAAAGCAGCGGTAAAATTACAACCGGAATTCATTTTGCTCCCAGGTGTTCCCTTTTGTATCTCATGTTCTTAGATAACTGACCAGGATAAGAAAATATCCTGACTTCATATTTATCTCATTTTAAATAGTTGTAGCAACATAGCATTTAGAAGAGTGGGTTAGCAGTATTCATAAAGAGGTATCGAAGTGGAAACTGGGTCTATAAATAGCAGTATCCCAAATATACCAGTGTTAGCTACAGATGTTAATTACAACCTCTAATCGATGGATGCCTGTACAATTACACATCGTAACCAAAAGGTCAGGGTGATAAAATGTTCTGTTACCAGTGTGAAGAAACAATGAACGGGGAAGGCTGCACAAAGAACGGCATGTGCGGTAAGAAAGGGGAGGTCGCAGACCTTCAGGACGATCTGATATATGTGCTTAAGAGCCTTGCATTCTACAACCAGAAAGCAAGAAAGGAAGGCATTTCTGAAGAGAGTACAGATGATTTTATGCTTGATGCACTGTTCTCGACCATAACGAATACTGATTTCAGAGCAAGCGGGATACAGGAACGCATTGACAGAGGGTTTGAGCTGCGTGATGAGATAAGGCAGAAGCTTCTGGACAACAATGCTCTTGATGAAAGCGACCTTCCTGAGATCGCAACAGTGACACCGGAAAATCTCAAGGACAGGGACACCGGCATACTTGCAACAGAGAACGAAGATATCCGGTCATTACGGGAACTGCTGATCTTCGGGATCAAAGGAATTGCAGCATATGGACATCATGCAATGATGCTCGGACATACCAACAAAAAAGTGCTTGCATTCGTAGAAGATGGCCTTGTGGCAACCACTGATGACAGCCTGACCAATAAGGAACTCGTTGCAATGGTCCTGAGATGTGGTGAGAAAGGTTTTGATGTAATGGCAGCGCTTGATCTGGCGAATACCAATGCATTCGGAAATCCTGAACCCACAAAGGTGAATATCGGGACAAAAGACAGGCCGGGGATCCTCATCAGCGGGCATGACCTGAACGACCTGAAACAAATACTGGACCAGACCGAAGGAACCGGTATCGATGTCTATACCCATGGTGAAATGCTGCCTGCGAATTCATATCCTGAATTCAAGAAGTACGAACATCTTGCAGGGAACTACGGAGGCTCCTGGTGGCACCAGAAGAAGGAATTCGAGAGTTTCAACGGCCCGATCCTGCTTACAAGCAATTGTCTGGTACCTCCAAAGAAGACCTATACTGACAGGCTATACACTACAGGCTCCGTAGGTTTTGACGGCGTCACACATATCGTGGCAAAAGATGGCAAAAAGGATTTCTCGGCCATCATCGAGCAGGCAAAGAACTGTGAACCTCCGGTACAACTGGAAGAGGGTACCATCATGGGAGGTTTTGCTTATGACTCCGTACTTTCCAATGCTGACAAGATCGTTGATGCCATCAAATCAGGCAGGATAAAGAAGTTCATTGTCATGGCAGGTTGTGACGGACGTCACAAGAACAGGCAGTACTATACGGATTTCGCAGAGGCGTTGCCAGAGGATACTGTAATACTTACCGCAGGATGTGCAAAGTACCGTTATAATAAACTCGACCTGGGGGAAATTGACGGAATTCCAAGGGTACTGGATGCAGGACAGTGTAATGATTCATTTTCGCTTATCATCATCGCACAGGGACTTATGGCCAGACTTGGATTTGAAGATGTAAATGATGCACCGATATCATACAACATAGCATGGTACGAACAAAAGGCAGTACTTGTGTTACTGACCCTCCTGAGAATGGGGATCAAAGACATAACCCTTGGTCCGACACTTCCGGCATTTGTATCACCCAATGTTCTCAAGGTGCTGGTGGATGAGTTCAACATAACGGCAAACACCACCGTGGAAGAGGACATGGAGAGACTCTTGAAATAAAAACTTAATAATGGAGACGAGCAGACATGAAGATCATAGAATTAGATAAAGCACCAGAGAAAGAGAATCCCCATAAAGTACTTGCCAAAGGACTTTTTGATACTGAACAGGTACAGGTCGTACACATCGAACTAAAGCCAGGAGAAGCACTGAAGTTACACAGGACACCGATGAACGTGTTCTTCTATGTGCTCGAAGGGACCGGTATTGTTGTGATCGGGGATGAGGAAGAGACAGTCTCAAAGGACATGCTTATCGAAAGTCCTAAAGGGA
The DNA here is from genome assembly GCA_051749005.1 of Halobacteriota archaeon. Taxonomy (GTDB): domain Archaea; phylum Halobacteriota; class Methanosarcinia; order Methanosarcinales; family Methanosarcinaceae; genus Methanococcoides. The sequence continues at coordinate 8,779 of JBNJIC010000045.1, forward strand.
TCCCTCATTTGCTGAGGAATGAGAGTGATAGTCTTTTCCGTTTCCTCGTTGTGAAGCTGAAAGAGGGAACTGATCAATAAAAAAAAGTTGCATCCACATGAAGGATGCTTCCTATTCCCTTTTTTCTTTTTGCTGGTAAATTGGTTCTTCCTGTTTCTGAATTTGTTCTTCTTTTTTGATCTGCTTATTATCAGACATTCATCCGGCTACTTCTGGAGTGCATAATACATTTTACATGATAAAGCTCTTTTTTGAATGAACTGAACAGGTCACAAAAAAGATAAAATGTCAGCGTTAACAAAGAAAATATGTCGGAAACTATTTATTTAATACAAAGAGAATTAGCTCCCTTAACATATACCAGAATAAACAGATCGACGTTATTTTTCAATAATATAGTGAAGATAATAAAATAAATTTATTATTAACATCCATACATTTTTTGTTCAAATGAGGTTATACAGATGAATGTTCTAATCGTTGGTGGCGGCGGCAGAGAAAATGCTATCGCAGATGCTGTTGCAAGAAGTGAACGCAAACCTGCAATGTTCTCAGTTATGGCAAAGAAGAACCCGGGAATTGCCAGCCTGTGTGAAGATGTCCTTCTGATCAAAGAGACAGAGGTGGAAAAGGTAGTCGAATACGCAAGGTCAAAGAACATAGAACTCGCTTTTATCGGACCGGAAGCACCTCTTGCAGCCGGCCTTGCAGATGCCCTTGAGGAAGCCGGTATCGGAGTTGTCGGCCCTAAGAAAGATGTCGCACGTATCGAGTTCGACAAAGCATGGGCACGCAATTTCATGAACGACAACAACATCGATGGATGTCCTGCGTTCAGAGTATTCTCAAGTGATGAAGGACTTGAGGAATACATAGAGGAACTTGGCAACGTTGCTGTCAAGCCTGCAGGTCTTACAGGTGGTAAAGGTGTCAAGGTCATGGGTGACCAGTTACCTGACACAAAGGCTGCTTTTGAATATGCAAGATCGCTCCTTGATGGGGACAATGTTGTAGTGGAAGAGAACCTGATCGGCGAGGAGTTCACATTACAGGCCTTTGTCGACGGAAAGAACCTTGCATTCACACCGTGCGTGCAGGACCACAAGCGTGCCTTTGAGAACGACCTCGGACCAAATACCGGAGGAATGGGATCGTATTCCAGTGCCGATGAACTTCTTCCTTTCATGAATATAGATGACATCGAACCTGCCAGAGAGATCATGAAGGCTACAGTGAAAGCCCTTCATGAAGCTACAGGCATACCATTCAAGGGAATCCTTTACGGACAGTTCATACTTACAAAGGACGGACCAAAGGTCATTGAGTTCAATGCAAGGTTCGGCGACCCTGAAGCCATGAACGTCCTCCCACTGCTCAAAACCGACATGGTTGACCTCATGTCCGCAGTTGCCAATGGAACACTCGATAAACTTAATGTAAAGTTCGCCCACAAGGCAACCGTCTGCAAGTATGCGGTGCCTGCAGGGTATCCTGATGAGCCAACAAAGGACAAAGAGGTCATCGTTGGCGACATCGGTGATGCGATATTATTCTATTCAAGCGTATATGAGAAAGATGGAAAGGTCTATACCACCGGCTCAAGGGCTGTAGCTGTTGTGGGAGTCGAGGACACCATCGATAAGGCTGAGAAGATCGCCCAGAACGCACTGGAGAACATCATTGGTGATCTCCATTTCAGAAGCGATATTGGAAAGCCTGAAATGATCCAGAGAAGGATAGACCACATGGAAAAGATCCGTGGTTGACTACCGAAACTGAGTTGATAACATGAAACATTTACTATCAATGACCGACCTTACGACCGAAGAGATCATCGAGATCCTTGACATGGCAGAAGACCTCAAGGAGAAGAGAGCACGCGGAAAGGTCACAGACCTGCTGAAGAACAAAAGCCTTGCAATGATATTCGAGAAATCATCCACAAGGACAAGGGTCTCCTTCGAAGTTGCCATGAGCGACCTTGGCGGACATTCCATTTACCTTAATTCAAGAGATATACAGATCGGACGTGGTGAAACTGTTTCAGATACTGCGAAAGTGCTCTCACGCTACGTTGCAGGTATCACTGCAAGGGTGAACAGCCACAAGACCGTTGAGGATCTTGCCGCAGATTCACAGGTACCGGTCATTAACGCCCTTTCCGACCTTGAACACCCATGCCAGATCCTGGCAGATTTCCTGACGATACGCGAGTACAAGAACCGCCTTAAGGGATTGAAGTTCGCATGGATCGGTGACGGTAACAACGTCTGTAATTCACTTATCCTCGGCTGTGCCCTCGTTGGCATGGAGATAGCTGTTGCATGTCCTGAAGGATATGAACCCAATCCTGAGATCGTGACAAAGGGCAGGGAACTTGGCGGAGATATCCTGATCACCAACGACCCGCAGGAAGCTGCAAATGATGCAGACGTACTCTACACTGATGTCTGGGTATCCATGGGTGACGAGGAAGAAAGGGACAAAAGGCTTAGTGATCTTGAAGACTATCAGATCAATTCTGAACTGGTCGCTCTTGCAAAACACAATGTTATCGTAATGCACTGCCTGCCTGCACACAGAGGCGAAGAGATATCAACAGATGTCATGGAAGGGCCTCATTCCGTTGTTTTCGACCAGGCAGAGAACCGCCTTCACGCCCAGAAGGCGCTTATTCTGAAACTGATGGCATGAGATGCCATCAATATTCTTTTTTGAAACCTTCAAAGCCCTGATACGATTTTAAAACCGTTGTCCATTTTAAGGGAACGATACGTTTTGTTCATCCTCCTCCAATTAAAGGTAGGTTAGGCTATATACGAACGAACACAACCTATGTATTAGATCAAGAGTTCCTGTTTCTTCTACTCTTGATCGACTCCTTTGAACCTTTTTTGAAGATGGGGATCTTCAAACAACCTCCAAAACTCCTTTGAAAGGGCCATTTGGCCCTTTTTTAGCATTCAACCATTCAATTGTAATTTATTTTTTATATACAATAACTGTTAACGTTGAGAACTTTGTAAAATAAAGATAAGTTATATAATCAATGAAGATAATAGTTGCGGATTGGTGATAGATATGTGGACATTCTCAAAATTAAGTAAAGAAAATATGGATGCTATCAGTACTGCAGAAGAAAAACTTGGTGTGACCCTTATTGCTTTTTCAGAAGAGGGAACCAAATATGCAGAACTGGACGATGACGCTGTCAAAGAAGTAAAGGCACTTGAAGAGAAATTAGGCCTTTCCCTGGTAGCTCTTGAAACAAACTAAGCTCGGATGTAACACCTTACACCCATCACATTCTTTTTTTCTTTTTCTTTTTCTTTTTTCTTTTCGATCCTCATATCTTTGATCCCGGATAACAAAATGAAGCCAACCGACCCCCCGAACCACAACGCTTAATAATGAAAAACACTACTATTGCCTAGCCAAGGTGCGAGGGTTGCCCAGCCAGGCCAAAGGCGATAGGTTCAGGGCCTATTCTCGTAGGAGTTCGAGGGTTCGAATCCCTTCCCTCGCATCCAGCCATTTTTCAGAAATATCAAATATATCTTTACACGATATTCCGGTATCATTTAAACTAAAAAAAAGTTGTTTTCAAAAATACGACCGGGATTAGCAAATTTATGAACTCATACCCTTCCGAACATAACTGTAAGGAAGATCTCAAAAAGACGAAAAGTACAGGATCGGTTATGTATTACCAGGCAGTCCTTCACGATGGTTCATTAATCACAAAATCAGTCGTAAAATAGTGAATAATGCCTTTGAAAATAGCTATGGAATAAAACTTGAAGAACTCAAAGGTATCCGTAAAAATAAGAAACAAGCAAAGTCATTCCGTTATTCCTTGCATAGTTCGATTTGCTACAGAAAGTGATGTAGCAAAGGGGAACACTGGCATCCCAAAAGCGGCAATGATTTGAAAGCGATTAACCGTAGAACCCCTCGAATTTAGTCGTGGGAGTATGTCAGACTTTAATCAGATAATATGTGCTGCAGATGCCTTAAACGTAAGATAGACCTTCTCTCCTATTGAAATTCCCATCTCATCAAAGGTCCTTTTTGTAAGAACAACCCTGAAATGAGTACCTGCATCTATGACCAGTTTGACAGTTGATCTCATTCTGCTCACTTCAACCAATGTTCCTGAAAAAGAATTGCTGGCAATGGTTTCAATATGGTCTTTAGATACGAAGATATCTTCCGGCCTGACAGACAGGCTCACATCTCCTGATTTCAGAGTGCTTGAGATCACCTTGAGCCCGTCCACAGATATTTCTGTAAGGTCGCCCTTAATGACCGCCTTTCCATGGAACAGGTTCTCAACACCTACAAAATCAGCCACATATCTGGAACTGGGTTTGCTGAAGACCTCATCAGGAGTACCAACCTGCAGGATCTTCCCTTTATGCATGACTGCTATACGATCGCTGAGTGCAAATGCCTCTTCAAAGCTATGTGTTACATGAATGGTTGTTGTCTTTTTGAGATGATGAATCCGGGAAAGTTCCTGCCTCAGTTTATCCTTTGTTACTGTGTCAAGTGCAGAAAGAGGTTCATCAAGAAGCAATAGCTTTGGCTAGGTAATGATCGCTCTGGTGATGGCAGCCCTTTGTTTCTCTCCACCGCTCAATGTCAAAGGAAAACGGTCAAGGAGGTGTTTTATTCCCATCATTTCAGCAGTATCTTCGACAAGTTCAGTGATCCGGGATCTGGTAAGTCCTTTATAATGCAATCCAAATGCGATGTTCTTTTTGACATCCATATTCGGAAAAAGCATAAGATCCTGATATACCACACTGATGTTCCTGTCTTTCGGAGGCAGAGAGCTTACATTTTTACCACTGATGACTATGGAACCAGTGTCCGGCCTGTATATTCCCGCAATTGTCTCAAGAAGGATAGTCTTTCCGGAACCAGTAGGCCCTAAAATGCAGAAATATTCTCCTTCCTTTATACTCAGATCTATGTTCTCCAGTTTAAAATCATCCAGTTTGATCGAAAGATCCTTTATTTCTATCATAGAAATTCAAACCGCAGGCTCAGCACAGCTTTGCGATACCTCCCTTCCGTTCAAACAGGTAAAGTGTGATACCGGATATGATGATCAGTATAGTGGCGGCTGCTATCGCAAGGTCCAGTTCTCCTGAGGACATATTCAGATAGAGGGCTATTGGAAGCGTTTCGGTCTTCATTCTGGTAGCACCCGCAAGAATGAGTACCGCTCCGAACTCCCCCATTCCCCTTGACCAGGTTATCACTGAGCCTGCCAGAATTCCATTCTTTGAAAGCGGCAATGTCGTTCTCATGAAAGCCTGAAAAGGAGTGCATCCCAGAGTCTGGGCTACATACTCATATCTGGGGTTTATGCCTTCAAAAGTAGATCGCATGATCCTGAGCATCAATGAGATGTTAACGGTGAACTGGGCCATAACTATCCCGAGTGGAGTAAATACGAACCTCAGCCCAATGTCTGCAAGATAAGTACCCACAGAAGATGTCCCGAATAACAAAAGCAACCCAAGTCCCGCTACTATCGGAGGCAATGCCATTGGAAGATCGATTATAGTGCTTATGAGTATCTTTCCGGGAAAATCATACCTTGAAAGTGCATAGGAAACAGGTATCGCTAGTAAAATACACATAAGAGTGGATGCAATGGAAGTCAGTACACTGAGCTTTATTGCAAATCGGATCTCAGGAGATACAATATTGACAATGAGACCTACAGGAGATGTATGAGTAATTATCTCGATCAATAATGAAAAGATGAATAGGGTCAGCAGGAGCATTAGAAATAATGTTGATTCCCTGAATCCTGTTTTTCGCATCCTGATGCTCCTTGTTATATTAGTTCAATAGTAGATTACCCAAACTTTTCAGTTGCTCTCTAAATAGGCATACTTCTCATCCGGATAGAGAGTAAAACCATATTCTTCAAAGACAGCCTTTCCATCATCTGAGATCACAAACTGCATAAAATCGTTTGCTGCTTGCTTATTTTCCGAAGACCTGAGAGTGCCTATCGGAATGATCTTGACGATGTTATCTTCTTCAGATATCTCAATGACATCAAGTTCCTCACTTCCCCTGACCAAGTCTTCCCATACTATTGATGCATCGGCCTGAGCAAATGAGACGTAAGTAACAAGCTCGTTCACTGTTGCTCCTCTGGCGATGACATTTTTCTCAACCTGTTCACAGATACCCTTGTTTGTCAGCATCTTCTGGCAGAGAACACCTATTGCTGCTGCCTCAGGATCGCCTAGTATAACTGTAATATCTTCTTTGGCAAGGTCATCAAGCGACATTATATTTGCAGGATTACCAGAGGGTGTGATGATAACAGGTACATGATATCCAACCTTGCTGGAATTATGAATAAGGCCCTTTTCAGCAGCAACTTCAAAGTAATAGGTTGCACCGGGCATGTAGACATCGCCTTGGCCAGTAAGTTCCATCTGTGTCAGGAGTGTATTAGCACCTGCATAATTAAAATTGACAGGAATTCCGTATTCTTCTTCAAA
>JBNJIC010000046.1:0-15005 GCA_051749005.1 Halobacteriota archaeon
CCCCAGTGCAGTGATTCCTGTAGGTCCATCAGGGATTTGATGGAACTGGATGTGAACTTTATTCCCTTTACAACTGCGCAGCCAAGTACCGGACGGACGTTTTCGATCTGTTCGTCAAGTTCGATATTAATGTCTGATGGTCTGATCTCGTACTGGCAAAGGCCGGTTTCGATGTTCATAAAGCCACGCATGGCCCTTGCTACTCCTTCCACACTGTAGAGATCAGGGCGGTCGGGGAAGAACTCAATATCTATGGACTTTTTTTCGATACGTTCGATGTCGGCACCTATCATTGGTACGCGTTCTATGATAGTATCCTTGTCTGAATGTGTGAGTGATTCCAGATCCTCATATTGTAACGTAATTATTGGCATGTGGGATATCTCCGCGGTCATATTATATGACCATTAGCAATTTGAACCGATAATAGAACGAAGATGTATAGCTTTTGATTTAATATTTTTCATTAATTTTCTTTTTAATGTAGCCTTTTAAATGCAATAACTTTAATAACGTGTAATAATAATTATCATTATAATAATAGAGTACACCTTTTGTGTATATTATGATCACAGACTCCTTGCGGTGTAACAATGGTGAACGAGGCAGAAAAAAACCTGAATAACAGCAGGAAAGATGGCATTGAAAATGAAGACCGGAATAATGCCGTTGAAAATAACCCTGATAAGACCAAATTGAGGGATAGTGTTCAAGATATTGATGAGGAAGACATTGAATCGGTTATATTGACACCAAGGAGCAGATCTAGAACACATTCTGAACAGCCTCCTGAAAGAAATGATACCGACAGTGACTCAGATGAGGAGTTTGGAATCCTTCTGCCACGTTCTGAGGACTTTTGTCGCCCTGAAAAGGAATCCCGATCAAGTTCAGGGGACTGGGAACCTAAGAGCGGCTATCCACAGGGTTTTGAACCTGTTACTATTGATCCGGAAGAGTTCGAATTATCTGCAAACAGGCAACAAGCTGTCACAGAAACTATTCCTAAAATGCATATTGAACTTACAGAAGAGGGAAATGAACCGGATGAATTAGTTCCGGAACTTCCGGATACTTTTGGAAATGATAATGTCGCAGGTCAGGATACTGAAAATAATGTTTCTGAAAACGATTTTCAGGAAGCAAACCTTCCTGTGGATAATGAGTCCCCAGCTCCTTCTGAAAAGATCGGCATTAAGGACAAAATAAAGAACCTCTTCAGGAGGGAAAATGAAGAGATCGAACCTTATGATCCTGAAGTCCATGATCCACTATCAGAATTTTCAGGCGTAGAAGGATATGAAGAAGTAGAAAGATACTGGATCTGGGATCCTTATGTCTTTATTGTCATTCTATATAATGAGGATCTGAATGACCACATATACTATATTGTCGAGCCTAAACTTTCCGATTTTGAAAATGTGTTCCTTACTGAGATAGAGGATCGTCTTCACAATGAGCTCCTCGTAGAGGATATCGATGAGATCGAGGATCGTGAAGTTGTTCTTGAGAAAGAGATCCGTGACATCATAAAGGATTACGCGATCGAGATTACTCCTGCGATGCTCGAAAAGGTATTCTACTACATTAAACGTGATTTCATCAGGTTTGGAAAGATCGATGCTCTGATGAGTGATAATTCAATAGAAGATATTTCCGGTAACGGTCACAGCAAGCCGATATTCCTTTATCACCGAACTTACCAGAATATTGCTACCAATATCATCTTTGATGAAAATGAACTTAATTCTTTCATAATACAACTTGCCCAGAAGAGTGGAAAGCACATATCTGTGGCAGATCCTATGGTAGATGCAACTATGCCGGATGGTTCAAGGATCCAGATGACACTGGGTACCAGCGTAACGACCCATGGAAGTACATTTACCATAAGGAAGTTCAGCGAGGTACCTATCACTCCTGTGGATCTGCTGAAGTGGGGTACATTTTCTTCTGAATGTATGGCATATCTATGGTTATGCATTGAGAACAACAAAAGCCTGATCTATGCCGGTGGTACTGCATCAGGTAAGACCTCTTCCCTGAACGCAGTGTCACTTTTCATACCGGAAAAGTCCAAGATCATTAGTCTTGAAGATACAAGGGAACTGAAATTACCTCATCCGAACTGGATCCCGGGTGTTACAAGGGATTCATTCACTGCGGATGACCGTGGTTCGGTGGACATGTATGACCTTCTTAAAGCTGCACTTCGTCAGCGTCCGGAATACCTCCTTGTGGGAGAAGTTCGTGGTAAAGAAGCACTTACCTTGTTCCAGGCGATGTCCACCGGGCATACGACCTTCTCTACAATGCATGCTGATTCCGTACCATCGGCTATCCACAGGCTTGAGAACCCACCTATCAGTGTCCCGCGTAACATGATACAGGCACTGGATATCATGTGTATCCAGGCACAGACCTATTCTATGGGCAAACGTGTGAGGAGGAACCTGAAGGTTGTTGAGATCATTGACATCGATCCGAATACACGTAACGTCAGGACAAATGATGTTTTCGTATGGGATTCTTCCACTGATATTTTCCATAGGACAGGAGATTCAAAGGCCTTGATGGATATACGTATGAGAAGAGGGTGGGGAGCAGCAGACGTGAACCGGGAACTGAGGAACAGGCAGCAGATACTGGAATATCTGGTAGATAATGGTGTTGAGGATTTCAAGGAGATCTCAGGTATAATCAATGCCTATCAGTCCACACCGGAAAAGGTCCTGAAGGAACTAAATATGTTATGAGATCCTCTGGAGTGGTTAGGTGACGGAAGACGTATCCCGGGAAAAAGCTCATGAAGATGAAATTCAGGAAGACATCCAAGATACAAAGGCAGACTCAGTTTCAGATTTCAATTCTGAATTCTCAGATGAGGCTGTAAACACTGTATCCACTAATATTTCTTCAGGCAAGCGAAATGTTTCATTCCTGGATAATATTAAACGTAAGATATCCGGAGGATCAAAAAAGGATAACAATAAGTTTGATAAATTCTTTGATTACCTCACAATATTCAAAAAGATCCCTTTTGCATTACTTGGTGACAGGATACAGGCAAGGAAAGAGAAATATGAAAATTTGCAGGTACAGCTTTTCCAGGCACGTGTGCCGCTCTCATATGAGATGTATGTTTCAAATGCGATCTTCTATTCTGTAGTTTGCTGTATATTCGGAGTCGTACTGGGTCTGATACTTTCATACGTTGTTGTCAGTGTGGTCGGACTTCCTGATAGTATCACGAATCTGGAGTTCAGCCAGTCAACTTCCTGGATACTGCAATTTAAATCGTTGTTCGTTAGCTTATTTATAACCGTACTTTTTGCTTCTGTTATCGGGGGTGTCACCTATTGTATGTTCATGCTTTATCCGGGCTTTAAGGCTGGTGAGCGTAAAGGGGATATCGACCGGCATTTACCATATGCTGTGACCTTCATGTATGCTCTTTCGAAGGGAGGCATGAACATCATAGAGGTATTCAGGCTTCTGGCCCACTCAGAGGATACTTATGGTGAAGTTTCAAAAGAGATAGATGCTATCCTGCGTGAGATGGACTATTTCGGTCATGACCTCAGGACAGCTATCTCGAACATCAGTGAGATTACTCCCTCAGAAAGGTTCCAGGATCTGATGCAGAATCTTCTGACAATCATAGACAGTGGTGGAAGCATACCGCGCTATTTCCAGGACAAATCAGAACAATATCTCCAGAAATCAGTTGTGGATCAGAAAGGTTTTCTTGAGACACTTGCATTGCTGGCAGAATCCTATGTGACCGCATTCGTTGCAGGTCCTCTCTTTATTATCATACTTGGTGTTATGATGGCAGTGATGGGTTCGGGCTCAGAGGTCATGGTATATGCTATCATCTATGCAGTACTTCCTATTGGGTCTCTCATGTTCGTCGTGATGATCAGTATAATTACTCCAAGTGAGAGTGGTGAGCCCGATGAACTGCCTACTTCCCTTGTCCTTGACCATGGCATCCCTCAGATCCCTGAATATCTTGAACCTGTTTATAATGAGGCAGGTGATCTTATCGATGAGACCGAGGAAAAGGTACGTGAGAGAGAATTATTTGAAAACCTTGCAAGTTCCAGGAAATCACTGTCAGTGAGAAATTTCCTGATGAACCCACTCGTTCCATTGGTCGACAAACCGCTTTATACACTCGCTATTACGTTACCTGTGGCATTCCTTGCAATTCTTATCCCGTTCTGGCTGAACAAAGAAAACCTTTATACTACAACCGATATCGTTGCTTTCATTGATGATTATATCGTTCTTGGCCTTTTCATTGTGATATTGCCTCTTGCTATTTTCCACGAGGTAAAATCCCACAGGAAAAAGAGCCTTGAAAAGCATTTTCCGGATTTTCTGAAAAAACTTGCAAGCACCAATGAGACCGGAATGACCCTGCGTGATTCCATTAAGCTCATGGCAAATTCAGGAAAAGGTAGCTTTGGAAAAGAGGTACACAGGATCTGGAGGGATATCTTTTGGGGAATGAACGTCAATGATTCTCTCATCAGGTTTGCCAACAGGCTCAGGACCCATGTGATCGCCCGTTCAATTACTCTTATCACAAAGGCCAACGAATCAAGTGGTGACGTGGGTGAAGTACTTCTGGTAGCAGCACGTGATGCAGCATCAGAACAGTCCATGAAACGCGAGCGTTCAATGAACATGATGATCTACATAGTCATTATTTACATTGCATTCTTCGTTTTCGTTGGTGTAATATACGTTATCTCCACGACCTTCCTGGCAGAGATGGCAAACGCCGGTGAAAAGATGGCTGAAGCAGGTACTCAGGCCGGAGGTTTCCTTGGTAACTTTGATCTTGATGCATACACACGCCTGTTCATGCATGCCTCTCTTCTCCAGGGATTAAGTTCAGGTCTTATGGCAGGTGCAATGGGCGAAGGTAATGTGCTTTCAGGGCTAAAACACTCTATTGTCATGATCACGGTCGGCTATCTTATATTCACCCTGTTCGTATGAGTAGTTGTTCTGTTGATGCAGGCAATTGCAAATGAGGGATTAAATGAAGATCGTGGGAATCGATGAAGCCGGAAAAGGACCTGTAATAGGTCCTATGTGCGTTGGTGGCGTGAGGATAGATAAGAGCAAGAGCAATGCCTTTAAGAATCTCGGGGTTGCTGATTCAAAGAAACTATCACCTAAAAAGAGGGAACATCTTGCAGCTCAGATAAAGAAGTATGCAGATGACTATTTTGTATTCGAGGTCTCACCCGGTCAGATAGACGAACTTCGAAAGCTGATGAGCATGAACGATATCATGGTCCTGGGATTCGGCAACGTGATCGAGAAGCTTCCGGGTGACGAGATCTATGTGGATGCAGCGGATGTAAAGGAAGAGCGTTTTGGGCAACGCCTTCTTAATAATTATATGAAAGATCATCCGGATGCCACAGCTCCAAAGATCATATCAAAGCACGGGGCAGATGACCTCTTCCCTGTGGTCTCAGCAGCTTCCATTGTGGCAAAGGTCAGGCGTGATGAGCTTATAGAAGATATCAAAAAGCAGATCGGAGCTGACTTTGGAAGTGGTTATCCGTCCGATCCCAAGACTAAGAAGTTCCTGCAGAAATGGTACGATGAGCACGGTTCCCTTCCGGATATTGTCAGGCATTCCTGGAAGACCGCACAGAACATCGTCGAAAAGTAAGTATTCTTATATTTCGGGATCTCAGGACTAGGAATTACATTCTGTAATGGATTATACATAGAATGGAATATGAGACTTTATGATCAAATTTAAATGGAATCAAGTTTAAAAAATAAATTTAAGGGAAATAAGTTGAGTGTATTCAGGTGATCTTACCTGTTGCTAACATACTCTACCATTGATGTGAACATCCTGATACCATCATTTGAACCGAGAATAGATTCTGCTGCTCTTTCCGGGTGGGGCATAAGTCCCATTACGTTCTTCTTCTGGTTAAGTATTCCTGCAATATTTTCCTGTGAACCGTTGGGGTTTGCCTCGTCGGTCACGCGGCCTTCGCTGTCCACATACCTGAAGGCTACAAGCTTTTCATCTTCCATGGCTGAAAGGATTGGTTCATCAGCATAGAAATTACCATCCATGTGAGCGATGGGTATGCGTATAACCTCCCCTTCCTTGAATGCGGAAGTGAATGGTGAATCGGTGGTCTCAACTCTCAGGTTGGTCCACTCACATCTGAATTTCGGATATTCGTTTGTAGTCAGGGCACCGTTGAGAAGTCCTGATTCGGTGAGTATCTGGAATCCATTACAAATGCCCATGACAGGCTTTCCCTCATCTGCCATCTTCTTTACGGAATTTATGATTGGCGTGCGTGATGCGATAGCACCTGATCGCAGGTAGTCGCCGTAGGAGAATCCTCCGGGGATGACCGCACCTTCGAACCGGTCAAGGTCTGTTTCCTTGTACCATACACGTTCTGCATCTGTACCGACAACATCTTCCAGTACGTGCAGAACATCAAGATTACAATTACTTCCACCAAATTCAATGATGGCGATTGTCATTTAAGCTTCCCTCATTTCGATAGTATAATTATGGATGATCGGGTTTGCGATAAGTTTCTGGCACATCTCATCGACCTTTTTTTCTGCCATTTCACTTGTTTCTTCCTCAAGGTCAATAATATATCTCTTTGATGTCCTCAGTTCGTTTGTGTGGTATCCAAGGTGCTCCAATGCCCTTCTGATGGTAGTACCTTCCGGATCCAACATTCCCGGTTTAAGCTCAATTGTTACTTCTGCACGATATTGCATTTTGATCCTCTGTTTTTGCTAATAATGTGATTAGGGGGTATAATGGATATCAAGCAATTAAAAATATCGCTTTAACATCCTGTGTTGTATCATAATGTTTGTTTTGCATTTAATATTCTTTGTATCAGGGTGACATGCGCTAGAACTGCTATTATGGCTACTGCGATCAGGATGTATCCTGTTAATCCCCCCAGTACAAGTATGATAAGTCTTTCAGATCTTTCGGCAACCCCTACGTTCATTGAGGTTGAGCCTGCGGCCTCTGCCCTGGCACGTGTATAACTGACCATATATGAACCGATCAGAGCAAGGACACACCACAGCCAAAGCGGTGCCTGTAGTAGTGAAGGCTGGTAGATACTTTCGTTTACAGACCCATAGATTATGCCAGCAAAGATGACAGCATCAGCATACCTGTCGCATACAGAGTCAAGGACACCTCCGAAGGGTGTGATATTTCCGGAGACCCTTGCGACCGCACCGTCAAGGACATCGAAGATACCACTTAGGATTATGAAGAGAGCTCCCATTATAAGATCGCCGATAGCAAATTCTAAGGCTGCGAGAACACTGATAAGGAGTCCGGTGATAGTCAGTATGTTGGGAGATATCGGAATGTTCTTTGCAAGTGGCAAAACGGAGATTCTGATAGTGTCTTTTAATTCGTTGAAAATAATTGATCCCTCTTGCTGTCAGGTTCTGTTATAGGGCTTCTTTATTATTAATTAAAGGAAAATATTAATTTAAATTATTTATGGCTTATTCCTGTCGTTTTCCTTTAGTTTGGCCATTGCATTTGAAAGATTGTTCTTTGCATCTTCATAATCGGGATCTGCATTAAGGACCTTTGCAAAACAAGTAATAGCCTCATCATATTTTCCAAGATGGTAGTATGCAACTCCTTTCTTGTTCCATGCAAGGGTATACTTTGGATCTATTTCTATTGCAACATGTATTTTCTCGTAGCATCTAATAGCGTCCTCGTACTCGCCCATCATATCATGGATCATTCCTTTATTTATCCATGCATTATCGTATCTCTCATTGATATTCAGGGTGTTAGTGTAGGATTCTATCGCCTCTTTATAATCCCCGAGGTATGAATGTGCGATACCCTTGTTATACCATATATCAGAATTAAGCGGATCAAGTTCCAGTGCATGTTCAAAACAGTAAACAGCTTTTTTATATTCACTAAGGTCACAGTAAGCTATCCCGGTGTTCGTCCACACAAGTGCTACAGCTTCCTCATTCCATAAATGAGGGTCCCTGAGGTCGGATTCAAGTACTGCTGAGTAATATTCTATTTTTTCTTCCGGATATTCTGCGTGGAAACCAAGATGGAACAGTTCTTCTATGGTTTTCCCTTTCTCTTCCATCAAAAGTGACTCCATTCTCATTTATGAATAGAAAGTTAAATTAATACCTTTTTCAGGAATGCCAAACATCAACAGGCATTTTTTGAGTATCAGGTATCTTCACAATAATAGAGAGTTCTTTGAATATATATTCAATGGTCAATATACTTTGTACCATACATTTTGACTTCTGATTTTCCTCTCTTCAGATCCCACATTTTCAGATATTTGAGACATAGATCTCCGATACATAAATATATGGTTGAAAGGTACTTTCAAATACATGGGTAGGATCGCAGGCTATTTTAACAAAGTCAGTATGGACACAGACCCGGTTGAAATATTCAGGTCTATGGAAGAGCGTGGTAAATATGGTGCTCTCATCTATACAAAAAACAAAGCTCTTGTATCTTCATCCGGATCGAAGTTTGCTGACATTCCATTTGATGCTTCCATGATAACTTTCTTTGATCTTTCAATGGGTCACACTAGAGAAATGAAAGATATTTCAAAATATTCAGATGATATCATTACGGTTTGTGATGTTGAGCTCTATGAATGGAAGGATATGTCTGAAAGCTATGGTAATTATGTGTCTGGTGCCATCAGCAATGATGCTGTGTTTATGGATCTCTTCCTGAGAGATATACTCGAAGAAACAAATGTTGTAGGTTCAAATATTTTGGATTTTCTTGCTCTTCTCGATGGAACTCTTCGTAAACTGCGGGGTGTCTATGCTTTTGCATTCAAGGCACATGATCATGTATATCTTGCCAGGGATCTGATAGGCGTTAAGCCTCTTTGGTATGATGTTTCTAAAGGGCTTGCTTTTGCTTCTGAGAGGAAGTTCCTCGTAAAAGCTGGTTACAATAAAGTGAAGGAGCTTTCTCCAAGACAAATATTGTGCTATGACCTTAAGGAAGATACATTTACGATGCATGAAAGAGAGTTTCTTTCCAGACTTCCCGAAGTTGAGGTCTCTGAGGATGAAGTGCGTGATAACTTACTGGATCTTCTCAGGGATGCCGTTTCAGTGCGTATTCCGGATGAAGATTTTGGCGTGATGTTCTCGGCAGGAATTGATTCTACTATCCTGGCATCCATCTGTAAGGAGGTTGCCGAAGAGAAGGGTGTTTCAGTTACCTGCTATACAGTCGGACTTTCAGGCGAAGTTTCCTCTCCGGATATTGTATGTGCTAAAAGGATATCTGAAGAACTTGGTTTTGATCTGAAGGTCCATGAGATCGGACTTAAAGAAGTGGAGGAGTACCTTAAGGTGGTAGTTCCTTTGATAGAGGATGCCAGTGTCCCGAAGACCGGTGTTGCTATCACCATGTATGCTGCATGTGTTGCAGCGAAGAGGGATGGTATCAATGTCCTCTTTGCAGGTGCCGGTGCAGATGAGCTTTTCGCAGGTTACAACAGGTACAAAAGTTCAGACAGCATAAATAAAGACTGTCTGAAGGATATTCTTGAGATGTATGAGGTGAACACATACAGGGATGATACTGTTGCGGCGTTCACAGGAGTTTCCCTTCGCCTCCCTTATCTTGATGAGGATTTTGTTGAATACTCACTGGCTGTTCCTGAGGAGTTCAAGATGTCTGAGGACATGAACAAGGTGGTCCTGCGCAGGGTTGGTGATAAACTGGGTTTGCCGAAGGTCATCACGAAGCGCAGCAAAAAGGCTGCTCAGTACGGAAGCCGTTTTGACAAAGCATTGACAAAACTGGCAAAGAGAGCCGGTTTCAACAGCAAGACAGAATATATCAATAGTATTTCAGGAGAATGATAGAATGAAACTGGGTGTTCTTTTTAGTTCTGGTAAAGATTCCAACTATGCATTGCATATCATGCAGGAAAGAGGTTATTCCATCGAATGCCTGATAACGATCAAGAGCAGGAATCCTGATTCTTACATGTTCCACACCCCGAACATCGATCTTGCAAGGCTTCAGGCAGAGGCCATGGGACTGCCTTTGCTGGAAACATTCACCGAAGGTGAGAAGGAGCTTGAGCTAGAGGATCTCAAAAATGCCATCATACAGGCTCAAAAAGAGTTCGGCATAGAGGGAATTGTTACCGGTGCACTGTATTCCAGTTACCAAAAGGACCGGATAGAGGATATTTGCAATGAACTGGGACTTGAATCGTTCTCTCCGCTCTGGCATATGGACCAGGAACAGGAGATGAGATAGCTTCTGGACAAGGGTTTTGAGTTCATCTTCAGCAGTATTGCAGCTTATGGACTGAACAGCAGCTGGGTTGGCAGGACAATAGTAAGTAGTGATGTGGACAAACTTGTTAAGCTCAACGAGAAGATCGGACTGAACATAGCAGGTGAGGGTGGTGAGTTCGAGAGCTTTGTTACCGATGCCCCGATGTTCAAAAAGAACATAAAGATCAACGACTTCCGGCTTGTGGAAAGGGATGAGTACACTGCGAACGTTGTGATCGAGGATGCGGAACTGGTGGATTAAGAATAACCTTTATCCGTTAAGTTGCCATTAAAGATACATCATATCTCTATCATCTATTATGATCTTAAGAGGTGCTATTTATGGAAAATGATCCATTCAAGGAAATTCAGAGACAGATCGAGGGACTTAAGCGTCAGCTGGAGGAGAAAGATGAGCAGATAATGGAACTTGATGCTCAGATCACAGAATTGACAGCTTATATCAATATGCTTCAGGAAAGGTTCACAGGTCTTTCACTGGAGATGAACGACCTTTTTGCTGCCAATCCTTCCAAAAAACGTGGAACATATGCAAGGGACTCAATTGTCTATCAGGCTGAGTCCGGTGATACGGAATAATATTCAATTTCCTTTTTAACAACTATTATTGCAGATAATGCTTTAAGTCAGCCATCTTATAGTTAAATCATGATTTCCATGAAGCTGCCTGATCACAAGACCAAGATAGTTTGTACCATCGGACCTGCCTCTTCTTCAGAGGAAATGCTGCGTGAGCTTATACTTAACGGGATGAATGTTGCAAGGATCAATTTTTCCCATGGTAGCTTTGAAAGTCATGGGAAGGTTATCCGTACTATTAAAAAACTATGCGAGGAACTGGGTGCTGTGGTCTCCATCATGGCAGATCTGCCGGGACCGAAGATACGTGTCGGCCAGCTTCAGGATGAGCCAATTACACTGCAGAAAGGTGACAAGATAAAACTGACTACGGATAAGATCATAGGTTCAGGTAACCTTATTCCTGTGGATTTCGATAAGCTTCCCTACTGTATCACAAAAACATCGGATGTTTATTTTAATGATGGATTTATCCATATGAGATGCAGTGGTGTCTGCAATAATGAAGCTGAATGTGAGGTCATTGTAGGTGGACAACTCTCCTCTCACAAGGGTGTGAACCTTCCAGGAACAGACCTTCTGCTTGATCCGGTTACAGAAAGGGACCTTGAGATAGTTGATTTTGCTTTGAATGAGGGTGTTAATTGTTTCAGTATATCGTTCATAGAGCGTGGATCTGATATTGAGAAGGTACGATACCATGCAGAAAAACAGAGGAAATCCGTTTTCCTTGTGGCAAAGATCGAAAGAAGCCAGAGCCTGAAACATATTGATGGCATTCTGGACATGACCGATGGTATGATGGTGGCTCGTGGGGATCTTGGTGTTGAGATTCCTATAGAGGAAGTCCCGATAGTTCAGAAGGAGCTGATCCACAAAGCCAATATTCGCGGCATTCCGGTGATAACTGCAACTCATATGCTTGAGTCAATGACCGAAAATATCAGGCCGACACGTGCCGAAGCAACAGATGTGGCAAATGCCATCCTCGATGGGACAGATGCTGTCATGTTATCCGGTGAAACAGCCGTAGGAAAATATCCTGTCGAGACTGTGAGAACAATGGTCAATATCGCAAAACAGACCGAGAAGTGGAGGGCAAGGAAAGGTTTCGGTCTTGATCTTCTCAGAAAAGGTATCGATGAGACCGTTATGAACATCAGTGATGTCATATCGCTTCAGGTACACGAAGCGATCAACAGGCTTCCCATAAAGTACGTTGTAACGCCTACGTATTCAGGTGGCACCCCGAGACGGATCTCCAGGTTCAAGCCGGATGAATGGGTAATTGCCATGAGTCATCTTGATCAGACATGCGAGCGACTGGCCTATTCCTATGGTGTTTATCCCATCAAAGTGATGGATGGTTCTGAAGAACTTGAAGAGAAGGTTAGCAAAACTATGAGATCAAAGGGCATCGGGAAATCCGGTGAGATGATTGTCCTGACACAGGGTCACGAAGGTGGTACGAACCTTCTGAAGATCGTACAATTGACTGATTAAATGATCTGCCGGATGGGCAACTGACCGGCTGTCTAATTACTTCGCCTTCCAACCGTCTAATTAACTCACCGAAAATAAAATGATGCTTCTTTGTAGTTCCAATATTCCCTGTTATCAATATTCAAAGTATGCTTTCCAGAAGCAGTACTGAAATATCCTGCATGTCCATCTTTTCACCTTTATCCTTACATACGCTTTCAAGGTGATGATAGCAGAACGGACAATAGGAAACAGTTCCATCAGGTGTGTCCTTGAAATGTTTAATTGTAAGCATGGCTGTCTTTGATGAGATCTCAGGGAAGTTTGGTTTTACACCTGCAGGACCGCCACAACAACCGTGTTTCCTGTTGAACATTTCTTTAACCTCTACTCCTATTTCAGAGAGTATTTTTCTGGGTATGTCAGACATCTCCATGATCGCACAGGCATCTCTCACGGAAACGGTTCTGTCCATTTTCTTCGGCTTGATCTTTCCTTCATCAATGAACTGATCGAAAAGTGAAAGTGAATATATGACCTCAAATTCAGGTTCCCGGAAAAGCTTTACGTATTCCTTTCCGAGGACTTCATAACATCCAGGACATGAAGCAATAACCTTCTTTATGCCAAGGGATTCAAGGTATTCTACATACTTTTTTGCATGTTCCCTGGCTTCTTCCAGGTGTCCGTTGTCGATCAGGAACAAGCCACAGCATTTCTCTTCCGGAATTATCCTTGGTATAATTCCTCCGGCATTGAGGATCTTGATAGTTGACCTGGCAATATCCTGATGTGCAAAAGCTATCCAGCAACCTGCCATGTATGCCACATCCGAATTTTCATCAAGTTCAAGCTCGTCTGTGACCCAGGAGTTTCTTATCGAAGCATCCATTCTTCCCGGACTTCCTGCCTCCAGGATGTTACTGCATATTTGCGATGTCCTTGCAGGCTCCTTTCCCTGCTTTGCCAGGATCTCCCTTTCTCTCTGTATGATATCAGTGATCGGTATGTTCATGGGGCAGACATCATCACATGCACCGCAACGTGTTGAAAGGTAGATATCATTTATTTCCTCCTGCTCAAGCTCGTCACCATCAAGCAGCTTCGGGAGAAGCATTATCTTTGACTTCGGTGTGTATTTGTTATCTGTTACCTTTGAAATATGGCAGACATCGTAACACTTTCCACAATCTATACAGTAATCCACAGCAAGCAGGTCTTCATCCATTTAATTGCTCCTAAGCTCTTCCGATGCTATCATATATCTTCTGATACATCAAACATTACATGGAATCGCTGCTAATCTTTATATTTGTTATTATTTTTATCAGTGTCCTGACCATAAAGTATCATGTGACCCCTTTCCTGACACTTATAGCAGCTGCTTTCATATTTGGGATCCTGAGTGGAATGAGCGAATGGCTTGTACAGTATGTTACCGGTGGAGCCGGGCGTATCTTTTCCCTCCTGTGCATTCCGATCTATTGCGGAGCAGTGATAGCCCAGATACTGAGACACGGTCACTTCATTGAGAAGATAGTGGACGATGTTAAGCGGACTATAAAGACACCGGACATGGCTGCCGGAGTTGTAGCGTATCTGCTTTCCATTCCCCTTATGTGCTGCCTTACTGCATACGTTGTTATGCTTCCGCTTATTGAGCAGATGGAGAAGGAACGGTCTTCAAATGGAAGGCTCTTCTACATGGCAGCATTCGGAAGTGTACTGTCTTTTGTACTGATCCTGCCATTGCCTGTTGTCTACAGCATGACCACAACTTTCGGTGTTCCTGATTCAGAGACCTTCAGCATCAATCTTATTACTGTTCCTCTTTCCCTTCTCCTGCTGGGTATCGGTTACATTGTTGCTAAAAAGCTCAGCAGTAACCAGCATCATACAATTCCGGAGCTTAAAGGACTGGTGGAACCAGTTATTCTTTCCCTGCCACGCTGGAAGGTATGGCTCCCAATCGCACTTCCGGTTTTCCTGATAACCATCGGCTACCTTTTTTCCCCGTTTTCATTCATCAGTGATGTGAACATAGCTCTCGTGATATCGGTATTCGTTTCACTTCTGCTGGTCAGAGAAGGGCCCCGCAGGTTAGCACTTGAGAAAGGTACAAAGAATGCAGGAATAATACTTTTAGACCTCTGTGGTGCCGGAGCCCTTGGTTTTGTGATATCAGCTAGCAGTTTTCCGGATGAGGTATTTGCCTTGATATCCGGTGTACTTCCGGTAGTTGTAGTACCGTTCGTGCTTGCAGTCCTTATACAAACAGCACAGGGTTCGCGTGTGGTCACAGCGGTCATCACAGCAACGATTCTCGCCGGAACGGACATCATTGCTTCCATCCCGACAATCCCTCTCATACTGATGATCTCCGCCGGTACACTGATCATCTCATACGTCAGCGATCCTTATTTCTGGCTGGTGCAGCGTTCTACTGGAGACTCTATTCCAATGGTTGTACGCAGGTTTACTATGCCTCTTGCAGGTGCCGGGGTCCTGATTTTCTGCTGTGCTATGGTAGTCTTCATGCTTGGGTGAAA
>JBNJIC010000047.1:0-15003 GCA_051749005.1 Halobacteriota archaeon
TGAAAAGCTGAAACTTAATACGGAACCTGTTGCGGTCTCACTTATCCCGGTAGGTCATGATATTCCGGAAGGATTGGAAAAGATCGAAGAGAAGACAAGACACTGCCAGATGGTAGATATCGTAAGGAAGACCGGGAAGGAGTTTTACGCTACAAAAGAAGACCAGATGTGCAAAGGTGGGGCTGCAGTTATGGGTTTACAGGAAATGCCACATAAACTGGCTACCGGTGACACATACTATAACCTCAAACGCTTCAGTACCATTAATGCTGCAAGAAGGACAATGGAAAAGGTCACAAAGGTAGCACCCGGTTCAATAAAGGCAGTGGTTTACGGACCTCTTGAAAATGTAACATTCGTTCCTGATGTAGTTGTTATTGTTGCTTCACCAAAACAGGTCATGCAACTTTCACAGGCACTCCTTTATAAGTTCGGTGGAAGGGTCGATGCAAGCTTCGCAGGTATCCAGAGCGTATGTGCAGACGGTGTTGTCCTTCCATATAAGGAAGGTAAGATCAGTGTCACAGTAGGATGCGGAGGGAGCAGGAAATATGCAAACATAGAAGATGATGAAATGATCATTGGAATTCCTGCCGAGAGGCTCCATGACCTTGTGGATGCTGTCAATGAGATGTTCGCCTGAACATCTTATTTTTCACATTTAATTGTCTGTTTTTAGTTCCTCTTAACTTCGATCATCCAATTTCGAGTTCATTTTTTGAACACATATATAATTGAATGTATGCTTTATATATTATATGATTTAATCTTTATATTTTTGCACATTATATTTGTAAAAATATATATTATTGTGAATGTGTTCTAAAAGAAATATTTAATAGACCCCATCACTACCATAAAGAGCATTATCAGCTTCTCTTAACTTATCCCTCATCTGCTTCGTCCTGAAATCATCCGGTTTCAGCCTGAGGGCCTCATTATAAGCCTCAATAGCCCCTGCACGGTCACCAAGAAGCCGCAAAGCAGTACCTTTGTTAGTCCAGACCATGGCACTTTTAATATAACCCAGATCTATGATCCTGTCGAACAATTGGAGTGCCTGAGCGTGCTTTCCCACCTTAATAAAGGTTGCACCTTTATTGAACAGGGCATTAGTGTTATCAGGCTCCAGTTGGAGAGCCCTGTCAAAGCAATCACATGCCTTTCTGTGGTCCTTCTCATCTCTTCCTGCAGCGATTCCCATTTTGATCCATTCTTCAGCCCCCTTTGAACCATGGCGCTTGAGCTTCTTTCTTGCTCTGTTAAGTGCCTGACCTGCATTGTTTTGGTCTTTATTCTCCTGTGGTCTGCTAACACCGGAAGCTCCTGATCTCTGTTTTGAGACCTCTGAAAGGTGTTTTTTCTTCGGGATATATTCAGGCTTCCCGAGTATCTTCCTGAGGATAATTACCGCTGAATCTTTATCCAGTGGCTTGTTGTTATTACCGCATTTTGGAGACTGGATGCAGCTCGGACAGCCGTCCCTGCAGGGGCAGCTCTCAATTGCTTTCAGAGTGACTTCAAGCATTTCATTGATCCTCCCATAGCCTGCTTCAGCATAGCCGACACCGCCTGCATGGCCATCGTAGACAAAAATACCGCTCTTCCTTTCCAGGTCAGCATGTTCAGGAGTGGAAACACCTCCCACGTCGTTCCTGTCAGCAAGAAGATGAAGCGGGTACATGGAAATGATGGCATGTTCTATGGCATGGATGCCGCCGTTGAAATCCCTGCCATGCTTCTCCACCAGCTCTGTGAAATGTTCAGGAAGCTCGATCCATAGGGCCTCTGTCTCAAGAACGAACTTCGGCATCTTCAGGGAATACTGTCCAATTTCCTCATCACTGCGCTGCCTGAACCGCTTGTATCCGGTAACCTGCTGTGTGACCTCAACATCACCAAAACCCACAGTTATACCATCACAGGTCTGAAGGGTTTTTGTATCCACCACGTCTGTGATATGTATATCAGAGGCCACCTGGGATCTGGTATAATATCCGTCCCTTGCTTTTTCCACCCGGATGATATGTTTCTCATGATCGATCTGGCTGACAGAATACGGGGTTCCCTTGTTGATGTAAACTGCACCTTTGAAGGTTTCCCTGTATGCCCTCAGTTTTCCGATATCCTTTTCCAGTGGGGCTCTGTTTCCTTTCTCAAAGATAGTGTAGCCTTCACCTTCTATCCCCCTGATGGATACCCTCATATGGGCTTTACCATCAGTACAACGTTTTTCCAGGTCTCCTTCAAGCAACCCTTCATCTTCGAGTACTTCCATTATCTCTTCAAGATCACTGCCGAAATACTTCCTGTCCTCAGGACTAAGCGGTAGTTCTCTTGCTGCACAGAGAAGGTGTCCTGCCTGGATATACCGGTTGGATACATTGACCACAGCCTCCTCGCATTCCTTTCTGAAAAGGTCTGCGGGATTTCTCATGTAGTACTGGTCAAGTGCATTGGAATCCGCCACAAGGGCAACGACGCTCTCCCGGCTTCCACGTCCTGCACGGCCGGACTGCTGTCTTGCGCTCATGATGGTTCCGGGGAAACCGTCCATGATGCATGCATCCAGGCCTCCTATGTCGATTCCAAGCTCAAGGGCCGTGGTGGAGATGACACCTGCAATGTTCCCGGTCGAAAGCCCATTCTCTATTGCTTCACGCTCGTTCCCGTGATAGCCACCCCTGTAAGGGCTGATGGTCTTTTGCACACCACGCTGCTCTAGCCTGCTCTTAGCCTCCACATACATCCTCTCGACCTTCTGCCTTGCTCTTGCGAACACAATGGTCTGGAGGTCGCTTTGTACAAAGGTTGTGAAGAGGTCCACGGTCTCTCCGAAACTTGCTTTCCGGAGAGTGAAATTGCCGGAGCGTGATTTTGTATACAGCGGAGGATTCCAGAAGATGAACTTCTGCATCCCACTGCCTGAGCCATCTTTATTGACCAGTGTCACATCCCTGCCTATGAGGGCGGATGTGTGTTCTGTGGGATTCCCTATGGTAGCTGTACAGCAGATATACTGCGGTTTCGATCCGTAGTGGTCACATACACGGTTGAGACGCCTGAGAAGATTTGCCATATTGCTTCCCATGACACCGCTGTAAGAATGGCTCTCGTCAAGAACGATGTACTTAAGGTTGGACAGGAATTTCTTCCACTGGTGCTTCCATTGCAGGAAGCTCAGGTGAAGCATCTCCGGGTTTGTGAAAAGAATTCGCGGGTTACCGTACTTAACAGCGGACTTTTCCTCAGAGGACATGGTACCGATGAACCTGTTGATGTTCATATCAATTCCCATGAGGTCACGGAAGTCTTTGAATGTCTCAAGCTGGTCGTTTACCAGGGCATTCAGGGGTGAGATATAAAGGGCGGTTGCAGTGGGATCTTCCATCAATGTCTCAAAAATAGGAAGCATGTAACACATGGATTTGCCACTTGCTGTACTGGTTGAAAGTGCAAGATGCTCTCCCCTTCTTACCGTCCTGATCGCCTCTGCCTGATGCGTGTAAAGCTTCTCAATGCCCATTTCACTGAGAGCATAAATTACCAGTGGTTTGAGTTCCATATCCTCAAATTCCGCTTCTTTTGGAGGAATGGTCTCAACGTGTACGATCTGGCCTTCATATCTGCGTGAGGAACGGATAGTATTGATCAGTTGGGGAACATCCATTATAAGGCAACTCCGCTATCCATAACAGAATTGATGATACTTAAAATGGTGTGAAATGGATTATTTGAAAAAGGAAATGGCAAAAAACAGAACGTTTGATCAGGATAGGAAAAATGCTATCTGACCGCACATTTTACTTCGATACTTAGAATGTTATTATCCAAAATCAGTTACTCTTTTTTAGGCTTGCGTTTCTGGAAGCAATCCCTGCAGTATACCGGCCTGTCCGGGTCCGGTACGAAAGGCACGCTCGTTTCCTGACCGCAGTTGGTACACTTTGTCCTGTGCAAATCTCTCGGTCCTTTGAAATCTACTTTCTTCATTTGATATCTCACCCTTACCATATCTGGAACTATTCATTCTTGCAGGGTGCAATAGGCCTGCCTGCTATAGCACATGAAATGCTCACAACCTTTTGTCAGATGCTGTATCTATACCAGTTATCTACATCAATGTTTCAACATGAAAATATCAATATCTCAATGATCCAGATTATCTGAAAGACCACGAATTGCATTTCCCCTCTAAAAAATGGTGCCCTAATTAATATATACCTATTGGGAAAGCTCAGGAATCTATATGCTGGTCGAACAGAATCGGATTACCATCCGGGTCGATCAACATAAAACTTGCAGGACCGGAACAATTCTCATCTGCTTCGTCCTGGACCTCAATTCCCTTACCCTTTAGTTCTTTCTGCAGCTTCCGGATGTCCGTAAATGAATAAAGCTCGTTGGCATTTTGGTCCCATCCGGGATTGAAGGTCAGAATGTTTTTTTCAAACATCTCCTGGAACAGCCCAATTACACAACTTTCATTCTTCATTATCAGCCAGTTCTGTGATATATCTCCCTGGAAGACCTGAAAGCCGAGTTTCTCATAGAATGATCTTGAAGCTTCAATATCCTTTACGTTAAGACTTACTGAAAATGCGCCTAATTCCATAACTCCCACCTGTTGAATACCCTCAACTAAAGATAGTTGTGTTTTTTATATATATTTATATCCAGATTCACACAAATCTCCTTTCATCACAGATCAAACAATATCGTTTCACTTAGACTATGGAATTCTCTAAGGGTACATTGCATTACATGAAGCAGAATACCAAACCTAAAATACGCTATAAACTCTTACCTCACTCTTCCAGCGATTCCATAATTGCATAGAAATACTGCACCTCATGAGTAACATACAACTGATACCATGCTTCAAGGGTCTGATCCGAGAAAACATCCAGGTTCCTGATAACCTCCTTTGCAAATTCAAGAGGAGCAATCCCTGAGGCAGTTATAAGGTTACCATCAGTCACAGCAGGCTCCTGACGATAAAATGATTCTCCAGTGTAATCGGGACAGACCGTTTTCAGGAAACCCAGATCGTTACTTGTATGGAGTCTGTTATCTAGAAGGCCGGCTTTAGCAAGACCCAGAGTAGCACCACATATGGCACCAACAGTGATACCTTCATCCAGAAACTCCTTTGCTTTCTCCAGTATTGGCTTGTGAATATCTTCAAGCCATGTTTCGCCACCTGGCAGGATCAGTACTCCGGCATCGTCAGTCGTTAATTCATCAAGGCTAATGTCCGGCTCAATACGCAGCCCACCCATGGTAACAACAGGCTCTTTTGTAATACCTACTGTCCTGACTGTATATCCGGTTGCATTTTTCCTGAAATAACGGCCGGAATTCAATTCAGCGACCAGGTAACTTGGCTCCCAGTCGGCCATCGTGTTAAGCACGTAGAGGTAAGCTATTTTAGTCATGATATTACTCCTGATCTTGGCATGAGATTCAATATTCTCATTTACTAAACTGACTTGTAGGCATAAAACCATTTTTGAAATTTACTTTAGGCAGGATTTCAATCAATGGAAGAAGATGGGATTCTCTAAGGGTACTTTACACTATATGAAGAAAAATGCAGAAGCTGATAAACCTTTTACTCCTAATGCACATGTTAAGGAGATGATGGATAACTGGGAGACTGCTTAAAAAGAAAATGTATTTATTTAAAAATGATTTGTATTCTGACGTGACCTGCTTTTTATGTGCAAGTCACTCCACATATATGCTATTAGAGTTTGTTCTTCTGAAAAATGTAGAACGCATAACCATATTCATCTGGGCGTTCTCTGAAGAGTTTTATCTCTTTTCTGTTAAACTCAAGTATCATTTCTGCATCAGTGTTTCCTTTATAGTTATCACTTATTTCATCAACTCTTTTTTCCAGATTGTCATAAAACTCGTACCAGACAGAAACTGGCAGTTTAAAGTGATTAATGACATCATATCCTACTGCCGCAATAACTTTTTCAGTATCAGGTATATTCATGATACCGGGATATATTTCCTGCCAGAATTCAACAACTTCCGGAGAAGGTTCATCCGTGAACCATGTGTTCTCTGTCACAGCCATATAGCCACCATCTTTCAAGAACTGTTTCCAGTAGCTGATTCCCTTTTCAAAACCAAGGATAAAGATGGAGCCTTCTGCCCAGATTACGTCGAATTCTCCTGCTTCAAAAGGCAGTTCATCCATGGAAGCACAAACTGTGGTAATCCTGTCATCAAGTCCTTCTTTAACTGCATTTTCCATCAGTTTATCCAAAAAAGGCTGATAAATGTCAGTTGCAGTGATATGACAATCCTTGCAGATACCAGCAAGGTTTATTGTCTGCATACCTACACCACATCCAATATCAAGGATCTTAGTACCTGCAGGAAGGGAAGAAAGCATATTAAAGGCTTTTTCAGTACATTCGTTACTACCTGGACCCTGTCTAGGTAACCCATCAAATATCTCAAAAATTAGTGATTCCATTTTTGCACCTATACTCATTATTTATTTTGCTTGATATGGATATGTAATAAAGTCAATATGACTTTTTGACAATTACAATTTTATATGTTCAAGCAATGATTCTCAATATCATGCAAAATATATAACGATTTTACTTTACAATAAACTCAGAAGTAGTGAAAGGATGGATGAAAAGTTACTTGCAAATATTGGTTTAAACAAATATGAGAGGTCTGTTTACTGGACGCTTTTGAAAAAAGGAGATCTGGAAGCAAGTAAATTATCCCAGTTATCACGAGTTCCCATTGGACAGAACTATGAGATGTTGAGGGATTGGAACAAGTATGGCCTTGTGGAGATCAAACCTTCAAGGCCACGAAAATACAGGACTGTTGATCCGAAAATTGCTTTTGAACTCATGTACAAAAGAAGAGAAGAAGAAGCACTCAATGAACTAAAACTACTCAGGGAAACATTTGCTGAAATTGAACGGCAACTTTCCAATGGCGATTCTCCAAAGCATGTTGAAACAATATTTTGGCCCGACAAGTTCCATGATAATGAACTCGAAGAGACGGTGAATTCATTTTTTAAGGATATTGAGCATGAAATATGTGTTGTTACTCCCCTTAAGTATAAGCCAGGAGTATCAGAACAATATGATGAGTCAATGTCAATATTCAGCAAGGCTTACTTAAATTTGTCACAACGTGGCATTCGTGTTAAAATTCTAGATTCCTACTCTCAACTGTTACCGTCAATAAAGGAACTTATTAATTCAATAGAAGATGAATCAGTCAAAAGTAATGTTAAGAAATTCATGGAAATAAGAATTTTGGAAACAGAGCATGATTTTGTAATCTTTGATTCAAAGACTATCTTTCTTGATATTGAAGATCAGATTAATACTGGCACTAGTCTCGGTATGACACAAATTCATGATGAGTCATATACAAAGCGTTTCAAAGCTAAATTCGATGACCTCTGGACTAAGGGGGAGCGATTCAGTTTCATATAAACTGGTCTAGGTTATGAGCTTCTTATTGATGCCTGCCAGTTTGTAACCTCATTAATTGTCACATAATACTTTTTGAATAAATTACAATTTGATTGATGGCAAAATAATTTTCAAAGTGTAGAGCAGAGGCATCATGAGCTCATCTCCATATTCTGGTTTTCATTTTTATTAATGGTCGTTTTTAATATGTAGCATTTCAA
The DNA here is from genome assembly GCA_051749005.1 of Halobacteriota archaeon. Taxonomy (GTDB): domain Archaea; phylum Halobacteriota; class Methanosarcinia; order Methanosarcinales; family Methanosarcinaceae; genus Methanococcoides. The sequence goes on from JBNJIC010000047.1 coordinate 7,694, forward strand.
TACCAATTCATACTCCCTCTGTATTGGGCTACTATGAACTATGATGCACATCATAATACATTGCGGATTGAAAACATTTTTGTTTGTTCCCGATGACAGAGTGCTTCTAAAAAAATCTACTTCATTTTTCATAGTAAAAGCATAGTAAAAGACAGCAACCTGATACCCGTTATCAGGTTTCCGGCAAACCCAGGAAAGTCATAACAAAACGTTTATATTTCATTAAATAAGTGCATATGTTCACATCAATGTATAAATATATGCAATGTTTTAGCTCCGCTGAATTCAATGGCCCTTAAACTCCCTTATGAATAAAATGTGCGGACCTTCCCTACATCTGCTTAAACAACATGATATATCATATCTGAATTACTGCTGAAGCGTCCGAAGAAGTAATTCAACTTACCTATTTTCACCTAGCAATCACAAGAGGAACGATATTGACCGGTAAACGTATATTAATGGGCAACGAAGCAATCGCCTTCGGGGCAATGAAGGCCGGCCTTCAGGTAGCAAGCGGCTATCCGGGTACACCTTCAACAGAAGTTATGGAGACCATCGCCTCTCATGCGAGCAAATATGGAATATATGCTGAATGGGCCACCAATGAAAAAGTAGCCCTTGAAACAGCAGTCGGGGCCGCCTACTCGGGTGCCAGTACTCTGATCACCATGAAACAGGTCGGACTCAACGTAGCTTCTGACCCCCTCATGAGCCTCTCCTACATAGGAGTAAAAGGCTCCCTTGTGATCCTCGTATCCGACGACCCGGGACCACATTCATCCCAGACCGAACAGGATACAAGAGCTTTTGGTCACTTCTCGAACATCCCGGTCCTTGATCCTTCCACACCTCAGGAAGCCTATGACATGGCAAAACTAGCCTTCAAACTGTCACATGAAATGGAGATCCCTGTAATACTCAGAACCACTACACGTGTATCCCATGGATGTGCTGACGTGGTGACCGAAAATATCAATCAGGCAGGTCGTGACATCAAAGGCTACGTAAAGGAGCCACGTTGGACCATATTCCCGAAACTGACAGCACAAAGACACCCCTGGCTTGAAGATCTTCAGGTAAGGCTTTCGGACCGTTTCTCAGACTTTTTCAGTGAAAATACATTCAACTCAATAACAAAAGGAAACAGCAGGATAGGTATTGTATCCTCCGGTGTATCCTCCCTGTATGCTAAGGAAGCTATAAACGATCACTCCAAGATATATTCTCATTTCAGAGTTGCAACTGTCCATCCCTTCCCTGAAAAAGCAGCTCTTGATTTCCTCAGCGACATCACCGAACTTATAATCATCGAAGAACTTGACCCATACCTGGAAGAGCAGTTCCTGCAACTGATAGGCAGGCATCATCTCGATGTGAACGTATATGGAAAGAAGAGCGGCCACTTCCCTGTATGCGGTGAATATGATGTTGATACTGTTATCGATGGAGTTAACAGCTCACTTCAGTCCATGAATGCAGACGTCTCTCTCCTGACACATTCGAATCCTGTGGTCGCCAGGGAAAATATACCGCCACTTCCCGTGAGACCACCCACGTTCTGTGCAGGTTGCATGCACCGAACTGTCTTCTATGCTTTCAAAAAAGCAGCAGCAAAACTGAAGAAAGAGAACGGAAAAGGTACCGTATTCTCAGGTGACATCGGTTGTTACACCCTCGGAAATGCTCAGCCACTCAACATGGTGGACACCTGCCTCTGCATGGGAGCAGGCATCAGTATGGCAGCAGGCCTTTCACAGACACAGCAATATCAGAAGGGAAATTATGCAAAACAGGTTGCTTTCATTGGAGACTCCACTTTCTTCCATTCAGGCGTCTCTGCAATGATCAGTGCAGTTTACAACAATGCTGACATCACACTGGCAGTCCTTGACAATCGAACCACTGCTATGACAGGCCATCAGCCACATCCTGGAATCGGCCTGACAGCCATGGGCAATCCCACAAAAGCCATTGATATTGCCGAAGTCCTCCGAAGCTGTGGAGTGGATCTTGTTGAGACCATCGAAGCAAATGACCTTGGCGAATGCATAGAGACAGCTAAAATGGCCATGGAGTACAAAGGCCCCTCTGCTGTGGTCTTCAAAGGAAAATGCGTGGGAATCACAAAAGCAACCCGTCAATTCGCGATCGATGAACAGGTATGCACAGGTTGCAACCTCTGTGTATCACAACTTGGATGTCCTGCCATCTTCTCAACATCATCCGGAATACCGCAGATACAGGAAAACTGCACCGGTTGCAGTCTATGTGCACAGGTCTGTCCGTCGGATGCTATTGTCCTCAGGGAGATACTACAATGAAATTCGATATCCTTATTGCAGGTGTTGGAGGGCAGGGTGTCGTACTTGCATCCCGGCTGCTGGCAACGGCTGCCATAGATGCCGGTTACCATGTGGCCACCGCCGAGACGATCGGTATGGCCCAGAGAGAAGGCTCAGTCACCAGCCACATCAGGATCGGTGACGAGGTCTGCGGATCACTCATCCCTACCGGGAATGCAGACCTGATAATTGGTCTTGAGCCTGCGGAAGCTGCAAGGAACATTCATTTCCTGAGCAAGGACGGAAGCATCGTTGTAAATGAACATGCAGTGATACCTTCAGCTTCAGGCAACAATTCTGAATATATCCCGGAACAGATCATTGGGTTCCTGAAAGATAGCTGTCAGGAAACTATAACCATGGATTTCACACAGCTTGCAAAAGATGCCGGAAACTACAGAGCAGCTAACGTTGCCATGCTGGCAGCAGCTGCAGGAGCAGATCAGCTACCATTTACCTCCGACGAATTGTGGAACGTACTTAAGAAGATGGTACCGGAGAAGTACAGGGAAGTGAACAGAAGAGCTTTTGACATTTCCCTGGAAATGGTCTCAGACATCCGGAGGGCATGAATATGCGCAATGATCCTAAGGATAATGGAACGAAGAAGAACAACCCCTGCAATAAAGAGAAGTTCCACGAGATTTCTGAGGGAGATCAGTTGGGAAAACTAAAAGTTCTCCTCAAAAGGGTAATATCAGGCAGTCCGTTCTACCAGAAGAAGTTCGATAAGGCAGAAGTTGACATCGAATCGGTAGAAACGCTGGAAGATATGGCAAAACTTCCTTTCACAACTAAAGAAGAACTGAGGGATGCTTATCCTCTGGGCCTTCAGGCAGTTCAGGATGAAGAGATCATCAGGATACATTCATCATCAGGAACCACCGGCAGCCCCGTCATAATCCCGTACACACAAAAGGACGTAGATGTGTGGGCAGACATGATGATGCGCTGCTACCGGATGGCAGGCCTTACCAATAAGGACAGGATACAGATCACGCCCGGATACGGCCTCTGGACAGCAGGTATCGGTTTCCAGGCAGGAGCAGAGAGGCTGGGGGCAATGGCAGTTCCAACGGGTCCCGGAAATACGGAAAAGCAGCTGCAGATGTTGCTCGACCTCAAATCCACAGCACTTGCAAGCACCTCATCCTACGCCCTCCTCCTTGCAGAGGAGATCAACAAACGGGGCCTGAAGGACAGGATAACTCTCAAGGTAGGCATTATAGGTTCCGAACGCTGGAGCCCCAAGATGAGAGCCCGTATAGAGGATGAACTGGATATCAAAAGCTTTGATATATTCGGACTTACCGAGATCTACGGACCCGGAATTGCCATGGAATGCTCCATGCATGATGGTCTCCACTACTGGTCAGACCACCTGCTCTTTGAGATCATCGATCCGGTCACAGAAGAAAGATTACCCGATGGCACCCTGGGTGAACTTGTGATAACGACTCTTACAAAGGGAGGTGCTCCACTTATACGCTACAGGACAAGGGACCTTACACGCATCATTCCTGAACCCTGCAAATGCGGCTCTCCTTTCCCGAGAATAGACCGCCTGCTTGGGCGTACAGACGACAGGATAAAGATCAAAGGTGTCAACGTCTATCCCGGCCAGATCGAGGATATCATCCAGAAGGTCGAAGGCGTCAGCAGCGAATACCAGATCATCCTTGAAAGGGACCAGGGAAGGGATTCAATGATGTTCAGGGTCGAGATCGATGGTGCGGATGATCCCGAAAAGAATTCAAGGGCTGGAAAAGCACTGAAAAAGGCATTCAGGGACTTCATTGGAATCAGTGTGGATGTGGAATGCGTCGGCATGGGTGAGCTTCCACGCAGCGAGACGACTAGCTAGAGGGTTTTCGATAACAGGGATATGTGAGAATATTCTCTTCCTTTTTTCGGAGCCGTATAATCCAAAAATATAAGTTCCCAAAATATATTAAAGACTAATATGCAAAATCCGGGGATCGAATGAAAAATGCCTGATGCGAAGACACACGATGCGATCAATATCGGAATAATGGTAACCATACTGGCAGGCCTGTCTTACCTTGCGATCAGGGATATTCACCCTATGGTTGCAAGGTATCTGGACATCTACACAATAGTACTGTTCTCATTTTCCTACCTATTTGGAACGTTCTTTCTTAGCCCGGACCTTGATATCGAAAGCACCCCTTACAAAAGATGGGGTTTGTTCAGGTGCTTCTGGTGGCCCTACAAGGTCATATTCAAACACAGGGGATTCTCACATAATCCGATCCTGGGACCTCTGTCAATTGTGGCTAATCTTGCAATTATAATTGCCCTTTTGCTATTGCTTGTCGGGGTAGACCTTCACACAATTCCTTTGAAATTTACTTTAGTGGCAATACTGGGAATGGTACTTTCAATGGAGATACATATAGCATCAGACTTTCTGATATCAAAGATCAGAAGACCTTTCTGAAAAAATGGTGGTTTAAACCACCATAAAAAATTGAAATATTTTTCTGGTGCGATAAACGTTACCAATTAAAATTTTCAGTAATCAGTGACTGACATGCTTCTTTCAAATACAAATTTCTCATAAACGAACTGAATAATGACAACAGCAACTACAGCAAACAATCCACCGAATATTATGGCTATCAGTTTATACAGCAGACTGTCTGAAAACCATATTAAATGCACAACGGCTAGCCAGAAAGTAACGAACGCTGCAAAAGCTGCGGTCATCAGAACTGCTATTATTAAATCTTCAGGTGAAAATGTGGAATAAAAAACTAAAATTAAAACGGAAAGTACAAACCATACGTAAGGCCAGTATTTAGTCGGCATTTTTTTGTTGGCATCCATATAAATCCTCCTTGTTTCAGGCAATTATCATTTGAATTAAGAATAATTTTGGAATGTAAATTATCTTTTACAAATAACATGTAGCATTAATTAATAAATTTTTCTATATATCATCAGGTTTTCCAAAATATACCTTTGTGTGCCAATATAAGCTAAACTAAAATAAGCCATTTTATATTTCAAATTCCAGGAAAGTCATAATTAATAGGTCACATATAAGTTACAAAATGACAAGTTTTAAATGTAAAATGTAAACTATATTTTACATAGTGATCAACATGAAATCTCAGGAAATTGTTCCACTGATATTAGGAATATTTTTGATCTCAGCCGGGATCTACATATTATTCAATGAACCGGTGTGGGTTTCAAGCGTTTATGCATCCATGGCAGCATTAATAGGAACTGGTGTTGCACTTATTCTGATAACATTGCAGAAAAAGCCAGTCTCAGGACCTTTCAGATAATATTCATAATTCAGGGAATATTGTATGCGATCCTCGGTATTCTGAACATCCAGTTACCAGCACAGCCGATATTAGGGACGCTTTTTGCTATTACGGGATTCTCATACATGGGATTCTTTTATTTTTACAGGAAAAAAATGTAAAATGAGGATCTGTCATGGAAAACAACATCAAGGTTTGGCGTGCTAAAAAAGATGTCACACAGGAAGAGCTTGCAAAAGCCTTAAAGGTCACAAGACAGACTATCAATGCAATTGAAAGAGTAAAATATGACCCCAGCCTGGAACTTGCTTTCAAGCTGGCTTGCTTTTTTGGCTGTATGATCGAAGATATCTTCACATACAGAGGTCCTGAAAAAAATGAAGGTCATATCTGAGGGATGTTTTTCCTGCAGAAATCATCGCGTGCTTCCACAATGGCACGGAGATTCATAAGAGGCGACTGGGGTGCAATTCCACAACCCGGAGCAAGGATATCAATTCCTGCTTCCATCGCCGTCATCGCTTCTTTTCTGACATCTTCAGGAGTACCGTTGTATATCGCCTTTGAGGTCGATACATTTCCTATCAACACCGAACCATGCTCATGAACCATCTCAACAGCTTTCCGAAGGTCCTCAACATCTTCCTCAATGCTTACTCCGCAAAAACCACATTCTGCAAGCTCTCCGATAATGGGATCTGTCTTTCCGCAGACATGTATTACACATCTTCCCTTAACTGAATCTACAAGTTTAGTATAAACCGGTTTTATTATGGAGATGAACATAGCTGGAGGAACGATATCAGGTGAGGTCACAGCTTCACCGAACTTGACCACGTCAGCTCCTTCTTCCAGGCATTTGTCTCCCACCAATATACAAGCCTCTGTAGCTACATTTAATAATCTTTCAGCCATTTTCGGTTCTTTCAGCAGTAAGATGAGGAAGGACTTCATACCAACAAGCTCAGAGACAAGATCAACAGGTCCGGAAAGACCGCAGACTATCGCAGCTTCGTCCTTTATTTCCTTCCTGATAATACGTGTGGCTTCAATGAGTGCAGGGATCCTCCCTTTCTCCAGAAGATCCGAAGGGACATCGATATCTTCGAAAGGAACATCAACTCCTTCAAGAACAGCAGGAGGAATATCTGCTTTTCCCCATTTGATCCTGCAGCCGAAAGCCTCTGCCATCAAAGTTCCGTCAAATGGATAGGATATTGATTCAAAACCCGACAATCTGTGCAAGGCTATTGCAAGAGCTGCCATCTTTTCAGGGTCGTGGTCTGCCTCAGGTCTTGCAGCATTGCACTTATCCATGACCTCAAGAGGTGCAGCGGTCGTGAAAAGAGCTGCAGGAATAGTCTTATCCTGTTCCGTATTTTTGTGGTCCAGTATGTCGAGTATTCGTTTTCCGGGGGCTCGTGGTTGCATGATCAGTCTGCAATTAGATTTATAATCGCATCATTTAAGGTTGTTGGGTCTTAAAGAAAATATATTCGCAGATATCGCTCCCGGATCCAGATCATTCTGATCTCTAAATTAGTGATATCAGAAATTGGGATTATTGACCTTTTCAATGTGGCTCTGAAACATAAATAAATAAATAAATAAATAAATAAATAAATAAATAAATAAATAGGTCATGTTCAGCTCAAGGGAAATTTCC
>JBNJIC010000048.1:0-14852 GCA_051749005.1 Halobacteriota archaeon
ATGCATGATATAATGGTTTACATTACTACCGGAAGTATGGAAGAGGCGCATATGATCGGAAAAGAAGTTGTATCGGGTCGGTTTGCGGCATGTGCCAATATTTATCCTATGAATTCCATCTATTGGTGGAACAATGAACTTGTAGAGGATTATGAGGTAGTGCTCCTGGTAAAAACGACAACAGAAAGGTTTGAAGATTTAATAGAAAAAGTATCATCCCTTCACAGCTACGATCTTCCATGCATTATCTCATGGGAGATCGTCGGTGAGAAAAACTACCTCCAGTGGATCTCAGATGAAACCGGAAAGTTTTGAGCTTGCAGAGATCTTTACACGTCCTTTTCCAGTCTCAGTGCAAAACCTTTTTTCAGCATATTCTTTTGACAGTCCATCCCCATATATTAGCAGTTCAGCAATGTCATGGGGCTCATCTATATCAGTACTTGCAAGGAACGAATCAAAGACGTGTATGCTCCTTCCAAGTTCATTTGTAATATCACAATGGCTTAAAAAACTGCATCCATGGTATTTGACGGTGAATTCTTTTGGCTGGCTCAGGAACAGTATGTTGGTACCCCCTCCTTTACCGGGGGCGATAACAACGTCTTCAGGAAACGATGTTATCTTTTTGATATGGCTGCTTTTCACAAGTGGCAGGTCGGCCATTATGATTATTGTCGGTTCATCAATAGTTTGAAGGTATGAATTAATAGATACATTAAGCCCTGGTTCGGCAACAACAAGGTTGACATTCAGGTCATCAGGAACCCCTTCATTGGAAGTTGTGAGTACATCTATCTTTGTGATCCCGGCGCAGAGCAAAGAGTCGATCACATCCCTTAGCATGAGCTCGACGAATTCCTCACGTTCCTCTTTTGAGAGTACAGGGGAAAGCCTTGACTTTGCATTCTCTTTCTTGTATGGGATCACTGCCCGCATATCACATTTCCTCGTATTGTGCATTTCTTCTCATGGGCTTGCGTCCTGCATTCCTGATGATCCATTCAAGCTCTTCAGGTGGGAGGTACTCTCCATTGGAACCGCCGGATGCCAGTGTGATCTGGTCTTCCATCAGTGTACCGCCCATATCGTTAGCTCCGCAGTACAATGCTACCTGTGCAAGTTTCTTGCCAAGCTTTACCCAGCATGCCTGGAGGTTATCTATATGCTTGTATAGAAGTACTCTTGCAATGGCTATCAGTTGCAGGTCTTCAGTTCCTGTTGTCATGAATTTCCCTGAACGCAGCATTTTTTCTCCGATAGGGTTGTTATAAGGCATGAAAGGCATTGTTATCAGTTCGGTGAAGGCTCCTGTCTCTTCCTGTATATCTCGTACTGTGAGTATATGGTCGAAACGTTCTTCCCATGTTTCCACATGACCGTACATTATGGTAGCATTTGTCCGCAGCCCGACATTGTGTGAGGCTTTGATAGTCTCTATCCACTGGTCGGTGGTGATCTTGTCCTCGCAGATGATCTTACGTACGCGGTCTGAAAGTATCTCTGCGGAGGTGCCTGTAAGCGTTCCCAAACCATTCTTCTTCAGTTCTGAAAAAGCATCTTCCAGGGATGTTCCTGAAAGGGATGAGGCATAATGTATCTCCATGGGGGAGAAACCGTGGATTGTCATGTTCGGATACTCGGAGTGTATGTTCATGACGATCTCATTATAGAAATTAAGGTCAAGTTGTGGCAGGTAGCCGCCCTGGATGCATATCTCAACAGCACCGGCTTTTTCCGCCTCCCCTACCTGTTCAATTATTTCATCGATGGTCAGGATGTATCCTTTTCCTTCCCTGAAAGCGCAGAATCCGCAACTTCCCTTGCACATGTTGGTGATGTAGATGTTTCTGTTTGTGACGTATGTCACCGTATCTCCCACAGCTTCCCTGCGCAGTTCATCTGCCAGGGCGTAAAGTTCGAAGGGGTTCACATCCAGAAGTGCAAGTGCATCTTCTTTTGTTGCGGTTCCCATGTGGGTACGTTCTATGATATCTTCGGAGATGGTCATTCTGATATGCTCCTGTAAAGTGTATCTCTCTGGACAGGCATCCTGTCTGCTCCTCTGATTATCCATTTCAGTTCTTCAACGGAGATCACTTCCCCGCTGGAAGCTCCTGCAGACTTAGAGATGCTTTCCTCCATAAGTGTGCCTCCCAGATCATTGCCACCGCATAGAAGGGCAACCTGTGCAAGCTTTTTTCCAAGCTTGACCCAACTGACCTGTATGTTGTCTACGTGTGTGTTCAGTAAAATGCGTGCAAGTGAGTAGACCTTCAGGTCTTCAGTTCCTGTTGTCATGAACTTGCCTTCTTTGAGCATCTCGTCCCCAATCCTGTTATTGTAGGGCATAAAGGGAAGTGGCACGAACTCTGTGAAACCGCCTGTGTTTTTCTGGATATCCCTTATCGTGAGTATGTGATCGATGCGTTCCTCCCATGTCTCTACATGCCCGTACATCATTGTGGCAGTTGTGGGAATTCCTGCCTGATGAGCAGATGTTACAATATCTATCCACTGTTGCCTTGTGATCTTTTCCGGACAGATGATCTCACGCACCCGGTTGACAAGAATCTCCGCAGCAGTGCCTGGCATGGTGTTCAGTCCGTTCTTTTTGAGAGCAGCAAGGGCCTCTTCAATTGTCAGACCACTGGATGTGGCAGCGTGATAAACTTCCATTGGTGAAAAGCAATGTGTGTGAATGTGAGGGTAATTTTCTTTGACGGTTCTGAGGATGCTGAGGTAAAGATCAAGTTTCGCATCTTCCATCAGTCCTCCCTGTATACACATCTCAGTAGCACCAGCCGCGATGGCTTCATCGATTTTCTCCCTCATCTGCTCCGGTGAGAGCAGGTATCCTTTTTTATCCTTGAACGCGCAGAATCCGCAGGTACCTATACATCTGTCTGTGAAATTGATATTCCGGTTGACAACGTATGTGACATTGTCCCCGACAACTTCCTTGCGCAGTTCATCTGCCAGTGCATATAGTTCAAAGGGCTTTACTTCCAGTAGTGCAAGAGCATCTTCTTTGGTAGTGGTACCATTGTATGCTCTTTCCACAATATCTTCAGGGATCATTACTGTTTCCTCTTGAATCCGTTTTTATCGGTAAGCTCTGTTATAAGGTCGGAAAGTTTGCTGCTGTACCAGCCTTTTTTAATATACTGTGGGTATATCGGTAACCTTTCTATCAGGGGTATATCGCCTGTCATCTGCTGAAGCTCCAAAACACCTGGCCACTCAGCTTCCGGATTGATCCAGTCGATAGTGGTGGGTGATATTCCTCCAAGGTCAGTTGCTCCGCTTTCTATGAGCAGGCGGGGTTCGATCAGGTTTGGTGCGACCTGGACAGTTACGTCGTCGGGCAGTATTTCCCTTGCAAGAGATACTGTGCGTATCATGTCTTCCTTTGTAGGAGGTGCGTGCCCAGCCATTGGTGTATCCGGTTTTGGCATGAAGTTCTGGATGATCACTTCCTGGATGTGTCTGAATTCCCTGTGTATGTCTGCAATGTTTTCCAGTGAGTTCTTCCTGTCCTCCTCGCTTTCTCCGATGCCTACCAGTATGCCTGTTGTGAAAGGTATCTGTAGTTCTCCAGCAGTACGTATCATCTCGATACGCTTTGATGGGGTCTTTCCGGGAGACTCGCTGTGAGCTTTCAGTTCAGCAGTGGTTTCCAGCATAAGACCCATACTGACATTGAGCGGTTTGAGCATCTCAAGCTCATGTCGGTTGAGAATGCCTGCATTGGTGTGTGGCAGCAGTCCTATCTCTATGGCAAGTTCACAAAGATCAGTTACATATTCGATGGTACTGTCATATCCCATCTCTTTGAGTTTCTCTTTGTATTCCGGGACTTCTTCGGCATACTCTCCAAAAACAAAAAGTGCTTCAGTACATCCTGCTTCTTTTCCGTTTTTCAGGATCGGTATTATCTCCTCTACGCTCATGAGGCGGGCTTCAGGATGGCTAGGGTCCCGCCTGAAAGTGCAATATCCGCAACGGTTCCTGCAAATGTTCGTAACAGGAATGAAAACATTGCGTGAGAAGGTCACAAATTCGGGCATAATTGGTGAATGAATGAAGGAATTAGTACATAAGTTTAATCGAAGGTACATTTATGTGCCAGATAGGACTGAAAAATGACAAAATGAGATGGGGCATAACAATGAACTTAATGTTCATTACATCAAAAGCAGATTTATATGACTTTTTCTGAATTTTTATTAAATTATGTTGGCGGATAATTGTTCGCCAACAACAAAAAAGTATTTATGCCTTTAATTTTTCAGAATAAGATCCATTGTGTTCTTTACTCCAAGGGCTATGCCTTCGACTTCGATCCCGCCCTTGCCCTTCGCACCATCCCCTACCACGTAAAGACCTTCTATAGGTGTAGTATTTCCGATGTCATATCCTGAAGATGACCTGTTGACGGGCCAGCCATTGGAGTGGGACTGTGTGAGGATCACTTCGTAATCCTTGCCTGCGAAGATCTCTTCAATGTCCTTTATTCCCAGGTCGATCTCTTCCTCAAGGAAAGGTATCCTGTCCCATTGTGTTGTCTGGTGGGCCATTACAAGGTGCTTGCCCTGCGGTGCAAGTTTTGGATCGATATTGGTTACCTCGTTGATGCCATTCACGCGTCTGGCTGAAGGTGTGAACAGTACGCCTCCGTGGCCTATAAGTGGTTCGTTTGCAGCAAGGCAGATCTTGATTCCTGCAGATGGTTTGACAACTTTAATCCGTTGCAGGTATTTTTGGTACTCTGCATCTGTCTCCAACCCTTTACAAAGGTCGTTTGTATAATTGTGTCCGATATTGCTGATAACGAGGTCTGCAGGATGTTCTTTACTATCTACAACAACGCCGGAGGCCTTCCCTTCTTCTGTAATGATCTCTGTAACCTCTTTCCCGGTATGTATTACGCCGCCATTGTTCCTGACAATATCTGCCAGGGCACCAGTGACAGCTTTGCAGCCACCAATGGGGACTCCTGGGCCTCCATAGCGGTAGAGATTCTCGAATATTTCAAACACTTCTTCTGCAGGGACGTCTTCTGCTTTCAGGCTCAGCGCCCAGCCACAGAAGGAATCTGCCATCTGGTATGCAAGGGGTGTATCAAGATGTCCGGAGATCCATTCTCCAAAGGAGCAGTCCTTTGGGGGATTTTTTCTGGTGCTTATCATGAAGTATGCAAGCTTGATCCTGTTCCAGATGGAGAAGACCTTTCCGAACTTCGCGAAAGGTACGTCTTTGTAAATGTTATTCTCGATGTTCTCGAAGATGCGCATAAAAGCCATTCCATCTTCGCGTTCGATGGTGATATCAGCTCCCACTTCTTTCAGGAGTTGTGCCAGTGGTCCTGTGGGGCCATGTGGTATCATGTGCAGGGCGCCTGTGGAAAGCTGGTATCCTTTTACATTGATATTGGTAAACCTTCCGCCTGTTATGGGGAGACGTTCGAATACTTCCACATCATATCCGGATCGCGATAATTTTGCTGCGCTTAGCAGGCCCCCAAGTCCGGATCCGATCACGATTGCCTTCATTCACCTACCTCTATAGCTTTCATGGGGCAGTATGCTGCACATATGCCGCATTCCACGCATTTGTCCGTGATTTGTGCCTTGCTTTTTACAATGATGGCATCTTTTTTACAAAATGCAGTACACTGGCCGCACCCAACACATTTTTCATTGACTTTCATTGATCTTCCTCGGATTTGCTCTTTTTAAGTTTTTCAATGCTCAAAAGGATTTTGTTCAATTCATCGTTTCAGCAATTATTTAGTGTGTTTTCTTTAACTTTAACTTACCTTTTTGTGGTTAAATGAAGTAATTTATTAATACTGAAGTGTCATATTTAACTTGTAGTCCTTTTGGATGGTTCTGTTCAATCCGGGGTTATGTTACTTCTTCAATCTCTTCTAGTGTTAACTCTACATTGTTCATTATCAATAATGACAATCTATTTATACTAAATATACCAAAGTCTATTATGGTGATTTTATGTCCACGGAAACTATACAAGTAGTAGCTCGTAAAGACGGTGAATTGGTTTCAAAGAAGTTCAAGGCCGCACCCTATGAATTCACGATCGCCACCCGTGCTAAGTGGGTGATGATGGTCGCTGATGAGGATGTGGAACTCCGAGCTGGCGAATACAAGAAGATCGCTATAAAGGAGGTTACTCTAGATGCGGACACTCTTGCAATTCCGTGTGCTTTTACCTACCATGCAGTAGCTTCTGTCCTGAAGGTTTCTTCCAAAGAAGGAAACTGTCTCGTCGAAAAGCCACGTACTATCAAGTATGTCTATGCTTTCGGGCAGGAGACCGGAAAGGTCCGTGCAGGCGACCTGCTTGGTGTTCTTAACGTCTTCCCGATAATGTTCACAAGGGAAGCCATGAAGCCTGTCCTGCTCTAAGGGAATAGCGGGGGGATCCAATATGGAAAAATGCGAGATCTGCGGAGAAGATCAGGACTACAAGATTTATGAGGGCTATAATATCTGTACCACATGTGCCGATATTATGGAGGATGTAATGGGGGAGTATTTCCTGAAAACAGTGCATGATACCTCCAAGCCAAAAGCACATGAAGGATATCTGCATTATCTGGACAACACGACACGTTATGTGAGTGATTACAAGAAGATCACTTCAAAATCCCACAAGTATGCGAAAGGCGTTACAGAACGTACTGAAGATGCACTTCACGAGAGCGAGGCACCTTCAAAGCAACGCTATTTCGAGCGCATGCATGATGTTCTTGACTGGCTTGAGAGAACTCCTCAGTTCTATCACTATTACTTTAAGGAGCATTATGTCTGCCCGAGTTGCGGCTCATCCATCTTTGAAAAGTATGAGTCTGAAAGGGTTGGCGAGTGGATCGTTATTTCCTGCTCGAACTGTGGTGCTATGATTAAGAAGTACTTCTCACCAAAACTGGTTTGAAGATAAGCGGGGGCAGGTTATAGACCGCTTATCTCCATTTTTTATTTTCTTTTCTAATACTTTTGATGACGCACAGATGCGTTCATTTTGTTTTTATTATTTATGCCGGATGCAAATTCGTTGTCACTTGAATTTAAAGTTATTATTTAATGTACTTCTTCTTGCTGATTATCATGATAATTCGTGTATTTCATTTTTTGTTTCAGAAAGATTTGGTGAATATAAAGACATCATAAAATATTTAATCCTACTTTCTTTTTTATGTAAATATGCAGGCATGTTTGGTCCTGAATGGGACTTTTTTGGAAATAGTTATATAGAGAATACTATATCTACGATTGTAATATCTACGATTAGTAATCATCAGGTGATTCATCATGTCAGTAATAATCGATAGTAGCAATATTATCAATAGTTACATTCCGGTTGCTGTGTTTCTTGTTGTTTCGCTTCTGATGCCACCTGCAACAATGACAATGGTCAAGTTGCTGAGTCCCAGAAGCAAATCGCCTAATAAATATGCGACCTATGAATGTGGTTCCGATCCGTTAGGAGATGCGCGAATACAATTCAATGTTGAGTATTATCTTTATGCGATCGCATTCGTTTTGTTCGATATCGAAGTTCTTTTCCTTTACCCGTGGGCTATGGTCTACCTAGGCAACGGGGTCGATATGGGAACAGCGATCGTTGAGATGTTAATCTTCATTTTCGTTTTGTTGTTTGGATATGCCTACTTATGGAAGAAGGGTGCTCTTAAATGGATGAATTAAACGATAACGAAACAGTCGAGAATCAGGAAGGGTTCGTGGAAGAGATTCCCGGTGTTATTACCACCACTTCCATGGCTATCAATGATTTTTTGAAAAAGACGAAGGCCCAGGATGTACTTAACTGGGGTAGGAAGAACTCACTGTGGTTCCTGACCCAGCCAATGGGTTGCTGTGGTGTGGAAATGATCGCTACAGGCTGTGCTCACTATGATACGGACAGGTTCGGTATCATTCCACGTAACTCTCCAAGGGCTGCAGATGTAATGGTCATCAGTGGATACGTGACAAGGAAATACCTTCCTGCACTCAAGAAACTGTGGGAACAGATGGCTGCACCAAAATGGGTCATATGCATGGGCGACTGCTCTATCAGTGGCGGTCCTTTCTATGAATCCTACAGCACAGTGCAGAACATTGATGAAATGTTCCCTATAGACGTTTTTATCCCGGGATGTCCCCCAAGGCCGGAAGCCCTGCTTCAGGGATTCATGGAGCTTCAGAAGAAGATCATGGCCAAGAAGGACCGTGGAACAGATTATTGAGGTAATATCATGGATGCAAAAAGCATTATTGATTCATTGGTCAGCAAGTTCCAGGATTCTCTTACGGACGCGAAAGTGGATTCCGACATAAGGGTATCTGCTTACCTGGAACCTGAAATGATCAAACACGTTTGTCAGTACATGAAAGATGAGCTTGCATTTGACCATCTTTCAAATGAGACTGCAGTAGATTATCCTAAGAAGAACGAGATCATGGTCGTTTACCATGTAGCTTCATACGACCATCCTGTATTAGTTACAATCAAGGTAAATCTCCCAAGGGACTCTCCTGAGATCGAGTCCATAGTTCCTGTCTACTGGAATGCAAATTGGTACGAAAGAGAAGTTTACGAACTGTTCGGTGTTAAGTTCAACAACCATCCGGATCTAAGACAGCTTGTTCTTCCAGAGGAGCTGTTAGGAGATTGGCCTTTAAGAAAAGATTATGAAGGCTTCCCGAACAGAACAGCCAGAAATTTGGTGTGAGGTTGAAATATGGATGAAAATGTAGGCCCATCAGAAATGATTGTCCACCTCGGACCACAGCACCCAATGCAGCCAGGACCTTTCAGGTTGAACCTGAGGCTCAGAGGCGAAACAGTTGTTGATGCTGAGATCGAGTTGGGATTCATTCACAAGGGTATTGAAAAGATTATGGAGAACAAGACATATCTCCAGGGTATTCCTATCGTCGATAGGATCTGCTACCTCACAGCAATGACCAATGAAGAAGCTTTTGTTGGTGCTGTGGAGAAACTTGCAGATATAGAGGTTCCGGAGAGGTCCCAGTACATAAGGGTCATTGTCGAGGAGCTCTCAAGGCTTCAGAGCCACTTGCTTGGAATGGGCGAGTTCGGTGAGTTCATTGGTTTTGTATCAATGTTCATGTACACCATCAAGGAAAGGGAAGATGTCCTGTCTTTGATGGACATGGTAACCGGAGCACGTATTACACACACTTTCCTCAGATACGGCGGTGTGCGTGATGATATTCCTGAAGGATTCAAAGAAAAATCCGCCGTAGTCTTCGCAAATCTCAGGGAACAGATCAATGACTACAGAAGATTGTTCAATGGAGACGAAATCTACAGGCAGCGTTGTTTCGGCGTTGGTGTTCTGGAAGCAAAGACTGCAAGGGATCTTGGTGTGTCCGGACCTGCTCTTCGAGCAACAGGCGTTGCTTTTGATATCAGGAAAGATGAACCATATCTTATTTACAAAGACCTTGATTTCAAGGTATGTACAGCTACAGATGGTGACATTGCAGCTCGTATCAATGTCAGGCTCGAAGAAATGGAGGAAGCTATGTACATCATCGAGCAGTGCCTTGACCAGATACCATCCGGACCACTATTCTATGAAGATTCACCATACGGAAAGAGGAGTCCTGTAATGAGGGTTCCTGAAGGCGATGTGTTCCACAGGGTAGAGGACCCTCGTGGAGAAATGGGATTCTATGTAGTTTCAGACGGATCAGACAAGCCACACCGTGTAAAAATAAGGGGTCCGGTCTATCCGACCATGCAGGCATTGCCTCCACTGATAAAAGGAACAACTGTTGCTGATGTGGCAGCTATTGCAGGCAGTATGGACGGCTGTACCAGTGAGGCAGACAGGTGATAATGATGTCAGGAGAAATAGTAGACCTTATTATCAATCCATGGGTGCGCACTCTTATAGGCCTTTGTCTGATAGGTGCTGTTTTTATGGGTGCTATGACCGTCGTATGGTTCGAGCGTAAACTTTCCGGAGATATCCAGTTCAGGCTTGGTCCTAAATATGTGGGTCCTTTCGGTTAGTTCCAGCTTTTCGCTGATGCTATTAAGCTGATGACCAAAGAAGACCTTATCCCATCAAAGGCTGACAGGTTGCTTTTCGTTTCAGCACCTATTGTTCTTATGGGTTCAGTCTTCATGATGCTGGTAGCAATCCCATTTGGTGCTGTTATTGTTAATGGTGTTGAGTACCCCATAGTAGGTACCCAGATGGATATAAGTATACTTTACATTGAAGCAGTTTCTTCAGTGGCTATCATCGGTGCTTTCATGTATGCATACAGTTCAAACAACAAATATTCTCTTCTGGGTGCTTTCAGGAACTTTGCAAGGATGATCGGATATGAGGTCCCACTCGGCATCACTATAGTAAGTGTAGCTGTCATGGTAGGTTCACTGGACATTATCGAGATAGCACAGGCACAGAGCCCTATCTGGTTCGTGTTCCTACAGCCTCTTGGATTTATTGTATTCTTCATTGCTCTGATGGCTGATATGGGTCGTCTGCCGTTCGATCAGAACGAATCTGAAGAAGAACTTGTAGCAGGTTGGATCACTGAATATACCGGTATGAGGTTTGGTCTTGGTTTCTTTGCAGAATACATTCACCTTATCCTTGGTTCAATGCTTGTTGTACTGTTGTTCCTTGGAGGATGGAATTTACCGGCCTTCCTGACTGACATCACTATACTGGGAATCTTCCTTCCAACAGTGTACTTCCTGTTCAAGGTTGCTCTTGTCATCCTGACCATCATCATGCTAAGATGGGCAGTACCAAGGTTCAGGATCGACCAGGTCGTTGACCTTAGCTGGAAAAGACTTCTCCCATTATCATTATTGAACCTTGGTTGGGCAATAATATTGGGAATTTATCTGGGTGTGTGATACCATGGTATTGAAAAATATTGTTAGAGCGGTTAAGAACATCTACAAGCCCCCTATTACCAGAAGGTATCCTGAGGTGCCCACCGAGTTGCCTGACAGGTTCAGAGGGCTTCAAAAACTTGATAAAAGTAAATGTATAGGCTGTGGTATTTGTGCTAACACCTGTCCTAACAGTGCGATCAAGATCGTAAGGGCAAGGGTTGGTCCTGATAGTGAGAAAACAAGATGGTTCCCTGCCATCGATATTGGTCACTGTCTGTTCTGCGGTCTTTGTATAGATCAGTGTCCACAAAATGCTCTTTCAAGCACAAAGGTCTACACCACAGGTGTGATCAGGTGGACTCACGAAGAATTATTGTATACTCCGGACATGCTGGCACGTGAAGTTCCGGTAGGGGAGAATGGTGAGTGAAATGACAGGTATAATCGAAGGTGCCATTTTCGCTATTGTCGCTCTTGTGCTGATCTCATTTGCGATCCTGACAGTAGTGGCAAGGGACATAGTACGTGCAGCACTTGCACTTGTTCTTGCTATGTTCACAGTGGCTGCCGTTTACATCATGCTCAACGCACAGTTCCTGGGAGTTGTCCAGATCCTTGTGTATGTCGGAGCGATTGGAGTTCTTATACTCTTCGCAGTTATGCTGACAAAGAATAATATGGGAAGTGATGATGATGAGTGAACGTCCAACTATATGGGAATCATTTGTACATCAGTTCAATCCAAAAAGACAGATTATAAAGCTGCTGGGTATGAAGGTCCCTTCAATCGAGACTATCCTCAGTACAATGACCAGGCTTATTATTACAGGTCTGTTCCTTGCGATAGTACTTGTGTCAATTTATGGTACAGGATGGCCAGCTATTGAACAGCTTCCACAGAACATCGCTGACCAGAGTAACATCAAAGGATTGGGTGTCCTCATCTTTACAGACTTTGTGGTCCCGTTCGAGATCCTTTCTGTAGTGTTACTTTCCTCACTGATTGGTGCCATATATCTGGCAAAAGGAGATGATAACTGATGATCCCGTTAAGCTGGTATCTTGGTCTTTCAGCTATCGTGTTCTCTATAGGTCTCTATGGTTTGATGTCACATAAGAACGGTATCAGGATGCTTATGTGTGTGGAACTTATGTTAAACTCTGCAAACATAAACCTGGTTGCCTTCTCAAGTTACAACAATGACATGACAGGACAGGTATTTGCACTGTTCTCAATTGCACTGGCTGCAGCAGAAGCAGCTATCGGATTTGCGATACTCATGTCAATTTACAGGATGCGCGATATGATCAACGTTGATAAACTTAACTTACTGAGGTGGTAAAAATGGCAATGGAAAATCTTGCATTTTTAATACCACTGCTTCCTGCACTTGCCTTTGTGCTTACCTTCTTCCTCGGGAAGAAATTGCCTTCCGGCGGTGCAATCATTCCGATCGTTGCAATAGCAATTTCATGTATAATATCACTGGCCATTACATTTGGCCTGTTGCAGAACCCTGAGAACGTTGTTACTCAGTCAGTTCACTGGTTCGCAATACTCAATCTCGGAATACTGATCGATCCGCTTGCAGCGGTAATGCTTTCAATGGTAAGCTTTGTGAGCCTTCTTATCCACATCTATGCAGTGGGTTATATGGCACATGATCCTGCCAAGCCAAGGTACTTTGCAGAGACTGCTCTCTTCACAGCAGCTATGCTTGGTCTGATCCTTTCAGACAACATCCTTCAGTTGTTCATTTGCTGGGAGCTCGTGGGTCTTAGCTCATACCTGCTTATCGGGTTCTGGTTCCATAAACCAATAGCAGCCGCAGCAGCTAAAAAGGCGTTCCTGACAACAAGGGTTGGAGATGTCATGTTCCTTGCAGGTATTGTCCTGCTCTTTTCAGACATATTCACAGTATTCAATGGAAATCTTCCGGAAGGCGTCTATCTCCTTCAGTTCAATGAAATATTCAAACTGATCCCTGATCTCGTTGCTATCAATTCAACGATACTGGGTATGGAAGTAAGTCATCTTACACTTGTAACACTGTTGTTCTTCGGTGGTGCAGTTGGTAAATCGGGTCAGTTCCCGCTTCATGTGTGGCTGCCTGATGCAATGGAAGGTCCAACGACCGTTTCAGCTCTTATCCACGCAGCAACAATGGTTACAGCTGGTGTCTATCTCGTAGCACGTACCTTCCCAATGTTCATTGCAGCACCTGATTCATTGATGATTGTTGCTTATGTCGGTGCTTTCACTGCACTGTTCGCAGCTACAATGGGTATCGTAATGAACGATCTTAAGAGAGTACTTGCTTATTCAACCGTTAGTCAGCTTGGATACATGATCCTTGGTCTTGGTCTTGGTGCAGTTATCGGTGCAGAGGCAGTTGGTGTCTCAATGTTCCATCTCATCAACCATGCATTCTTCAAGGCACTTCTCTTCCTCTGTGCAGGAAGTGTAATCCACGCTGTAGGTACACATGATATGAGGCAGCTCGGCGGTGTAGGTAAGGTTATGCCTATCACATTTGCCACAATGACAGCTGCAGCACTTGCACTTGCAGGGTTCGGTATCCCTGGTACCAGTCTTGGTTTCAGTGGTTTCCTGAGTAAGGATCCGATTATCGAGGGTGCCTATCTTTTCGCAGAATCTACAGGCAACTGGTTACCATACCTGTTCGCTATTTCAGCAGCATTCCTTACATCCCTGTATATCTTCAGGTTGATCTTCATGACCTTCACAGGAGAGGCAAGGACAGATTACGGAGGACACGAGTCCCCTTCATCCATGACAGTGCCTTTGGCTATCCTGGCGGTTCTCGCAGTGGTCTTCGGTGCATTGACAAGGACATCCTTCTATCACTTCATCGAGGAGAACTTTGTACACCTGGATATTGCAGCATTTGCTGAGCTTGGTGGATATAATCTCGCACACCACGGACATGAACCACTTCTTGTCCTCTGGATGCCACTGATCGTAGCAGTTGCAGGTCTTGTCATTGCTTACCTGATCTACAACAGGAGAGTAGTTGACATGAGCAGCATCGTTTCAAGGAACAATCCTGTCTACAAGTTGCTCTACAACAGGTATTATCAGCATCAGATCTTTACTGAGATCTTCTCTATAAAGATCATTTATGAGGGTCTGGCACTTGCAGGCTTCTATTCAGACAAGATGCTTGACTGGCTTGTTAACGGTACCAGTTACGTGCTTATTGAAGCAGGAGACTCGCTAAGGAAGTTCCAGACAGGGGTCATACAGCACTATGCAGCAGCAGTTGTTGCAGGTGTCGGCCTGCTGGTCATTCTGATCAAGCTGGTCATGGAGGTCTTCTAATGTTACCAATATTATCTTTGATCGTACTGATCCCGATTTTATTCGGAGCAGTAACTTTCTTTACAAAAACAAGGGAACAGGCAAGAATATCCGCTTTAGTCGGTACTCTGATAACACTGGTCCTGACACTCTATATGTATTTCTCATTCGACAGTACGACAGCAGCTATGCAGTTCGAGGAAATGGCAAACTGGATTCCGTCACTAGGTATTAGCTATCACCTTGGTGTTGATGGCGTTTCCATGCCTCTTATATTGCTCAATGCTATCGTAATCCCACTGTTGATCATCTACACATGGGATGATGTCAGGTCAGCACCTAACAGGTTCTATGGTCTCATACTTGCAATGCAGGGAGCAGTCATTGGTGTTTTCGTATCACTTGACTTCTTCATATTCTATATCTTCTGGGAGCTTACCCTCGTACCATTGTTCTTTATGGTGAACATCTGGGGAGGTCCCAAAAAGAAGCATGCAGCTATCAAGTTCTTCATATACACTCACGTTGCATCCCTTGTGATGCTTCTGGGTATATTTGGACTTTATTTCAACGCATGGTCTATCACAGGTTCCCCGAACATGGACATGGCACA
>JBNJIC010000049.1:0-5469 GCA_051749005.1 Halobacteriota archaeon
TTTTGCTGTTCACACTCGTTTGCAGTTCCACTTTAGTCACTGCAAGCGAGTATGAAATTATTTTAGATCCTGACCCTGACATGGACATGTATAAGGGTGGTGCAGCTGGCACCCTTTCTTTCTGGGAAATCCCGTTATCCCTTCAAATAGCCTATATCTCCGGTTTATTGGGTGCCTCGCTAGCTGTCTACAAGTTCCTGCCTTTGTTACTCGGAAGAGTAAGACAAAACTGCAAAAACCAAAATCGGGATGAAATTCTTGAATTTATAACCGCTAATCCTGGAAGTACAATATCCGACATTGAAAGGCAACTCAAATTGAACAGAGGTACTATCAAATACCATTTAAAAATGCTTCAAATTTACAACAAAGTAAAATGTGTAAGGAAAGGAAGAGTGGTAATGATTTTTAAGAATTCTTATAAACATTCCGAAGCAGAGCAAAAAATTGCATTCTTCCTTCGAAATGACACAAGAAAATGCATTTTAATTACCATTTTTCGTGAACCGGGAATAACAAATCATGACCTTACTCAGAAATTTTGTCTGGACAAAAGCACCGTGCACTGGCATATTAGTGACATGAACAATGAAGGACTTGTAGATACTAAAAACGATGGGAAGTACAAAAGATGCTTCATTAACCCGACAATAGAGGCAGATTTGGAAAGAGTAATATCAGAATCTGAATCTGGCATTTCAGCTAGTTAATCAGAAGTTCTTGATTTCAGAATATGCCCCGTGTCAAAAAAGTGGAAGGTGACAACAGTCCTTCCTTTCTCCTGTACCGGATCCTAAATGAAACGTGGGAAAACGTAACAAAGAACACGGGATGAATATTTCCATCACAGCATCATAATGTTCCTTTTTAGTTGGAGATATGACCACAAAACTATCACTTCTTACTCCTTGCCGATAACAACAGCCCGATAATGAGCATTATTGAGGTAAAGCCCGGTGTTTGCTTGTTTGTATCGGGTTCTTCCTGTGTAGTTTCATTATCTATAATCGCGAGATCTGATTCCGATAACCCGGGACCTACAACATCGTTTTCTTCCACAATTTCGACAGTATCTATAATCTTTCCGGTTTCAATGAAAGTTACTGGAATCTCGTTGATCCCTGTTTTTTTTGCTTCCTCGTCAAATATTCCGTATACTTCATAACACAACATTTGGACATTATCAATTTCATTTTTGTTCATCCCAACTTCAACTGAGGGACCAAATGTTACACCATATTCTACGACTTGTCCGTTGTCCATATAAGGTTCCATTTCCAACCTGACATCATGCAGGATATCCATCAAATCATTGCCAAAATCAGATCTTTGTTCATCCGTTGTGAGAAGCGGTAATTTTCCATACCTTGCAATAACTGTTGGTTGATATGTTCCCCTTCCACTTTTCATGAATTCTTTATCGGCATCGAGCTCTGCTTCACTTAAAATATTCATGTCAATTTCATACTGTTGCCAGTATTCCCCACGCCCAAACTCTACCGGGACATCCTGAATGTTTAAATCTCTTGCTTTTTCATCCACAAATGCGTATATTTCATCTATTGTATCCTGTTCTATTGTCTTATTCTCAAACAATATCACAAGATATCCATTTGAATTATATCCGCATGTCAGCACTTTTCCATAGGGGTACATGTGGGAAGAAACCATACCGTCTTTTAATCTTTCATTCAGTTCCTCGAGCCTAAGAGCCCATTCTTTTTTCTGTTTTTCAGTATTGAGCTCGGGGAGTGTCCCTACGCTGCCAATTGCTTCATGCTCGAAAGGACCTAAGCCGAAAATGAATGTGTATTCTGCACTTCTTGTTCGATCAATATCCAATGTATTATCTCCATTAGTCATGTTTAAATCTTCTGTAATCGATGCATTAACGAGGTTTATAGCAAAGAGAAGGCAAAGAATGCCCAACACAGCTAATGAATAATATCTTTTAATAATCATTTTTATAATCACCATTTTAAAGACCATCATAAAAAGGAAAGGTTATCGTTTGAACGATAACCTATATTCAATATGTAAGTGGTATAACGTTCAGATCGTTTATAACTCCAGAAAGAGGTGAGAAGTAAGAAATTGTACCATCTGGGGACTTAGACCTAGTAATTCCTACAATTTTACATCCCCCATCGAGGATATATACTGGAGAACCACTGTCCCCTGGTAAAGATGTATACGTTGCTTTTACTTGATTATAATACTTGTACCCATCTGAATCAAGAGTTACTCCAATTCCAGCGATATTTCCACCAGTCACGCCAGTTGTCTGCCCTGTTTTATACACCCTCCATCCTACCCAATCTTGTGTTGGGGCCTGTGATTTATACCCTCTGACATATGCTTCACCACCTGAACCAAGGAATATCTTAGGTACAACCTTTGAATCATCTTCTACATCTATGAATGCTGCATCTGCATTGTGTCCGGCAAGTTCAGTAACAGTTCCAACTAAGTTTCCATTTGTTGTTGGTTGATATATTTCTAATCCAACAGTGTCTGCAAAGTGCTTGGCGGTGACAAAACCTTCATTACCATTACTTTTCTTTACAGGAAAACCAAGTGATGCTGCATATGTTGAACCACTTTTTACAGCTTGTATTTGTATGCCACCAACAAAGGGATTGAAACTGTCATCGTAGTCTTTGGTATCCTGTATGAAACCATCGGCAATGAAAATCACAGGAATTTCACTGGTACCGTTTTGTTTTGCTTTTCTATTTATAACATCATATATATCGTTAATTTGAGATTTTGATAACGTTTGATTTTCAAAGAGTATTACTTCGAGATAGCCATTGATATCCCACCCATAATAAATCACAGGACCTTTTGGATAGAGATATGGATCGATATCTACCTTCATATCTGTCATGGTAGTGTGAAGTGTACCAAGCCATTCTTTTCTTTCTGCTTGTGTACTATATCGGGGGATTTTACCTTTTGTATCTAAAACTTTGTATTTACCCTTAACATTTTCAAATGTCTCAGGACCAAAATTAGGTATATCGATGCATTCAACTTGAGAATTCTCTAATTCATCAGTTAAGTTGTTGTCCTTTGATTCAGAAAGAGCGTTTTCTGAGTTTGCAGATCCAATAAATGCCACTCCAATTAGTAGCGCTGCCACAAGTAACACACTTATTCCAAATTTGAGTTTTGTTTTCATTTACTTTCTCCATTTGTTCAATTAACTCCAGAGGCAAAGCTACGCTTATATAGTACAAACAGCAAAGTATAACCCTGCCTCTGGGCATGAAGCTTCAGTTATTCCGTCAAGACTGGGTGAACCCCCAATAACATCTTTACGATGTTGTATTCTATTCTAACCAATTCACATTATAAAAATAATCTGTCCATATCATCCAACTGAAAAGTAAATAGTTGAATACACAAGAACATCCTGTTTTATAGAGAAAAGATATGGCAGAGATCAAGCAACTCCCCTACATCCAACCTTGAAGCCGACCAACAAAAAAGGATCCTCAATTACAAAAGGAAAAAAATAAAATACTTACTTCACCAGCTTATCCTTCGCATCCCGGACCTCGTCCAGCAGATCCAGCCTTCCGATCCTCTCAAGACGCTCGTAGATAAGCTCCCAGGCGCAATCCTTCTCGGGATCAACTTCACACTTGCCATCCATGGAACCACCACAGGGACCATTAAGCAGTTCCTTGGGACACTGGGCTGTGGGACAGACGCCACCGAACTCGGCAATGGTGCACTGGCCACACATGGCACATAGATGATGGATGATCCGATCCCCTTCCATGGCACCCAGGGATTGAGTATTGTTAGCAGGATAGACATCCACATCCACAAAGCGGGCGATGTTGGAAGTGCCGCTTCCGCATGCCATGACAAGCACTGCATCAGCATCCTTTATGCCAGGTGCGAGTTCCTCAAGGGCTTCACATGAGCGAACACTGCATGCTGCCTTTGCAACAACTCCACCGATCACATTTATTCCGGCGTCCTTAAGGTTGGATCTCATCTCTGCGACCTCAGGTTCTCCTCCCACATGCTGTTTGGCGGCGCATACGCTGCAGCCTACGATAAAGACGGACTCCTTGTCCGCCAGCATATCAAGGATCTCGCTAAAGGGTTTGGAAGATGAGATTATCATTCTATATCACAGATGTTCTTTTGAGCTAAAACTTTTCCGTGTAGAAAAAACAGAAAACAAGCAAATCTAGATAAATAATATTTTGTGATTTTACGTCTACCTTTCAAGCGTCATGGAATTCAAAGAACTAATGCAAATCGCAATCGAATGAGCAAAAATACCAGATCACAATTTAAAGGATTGGGCAGGGGGATGAACTACAATTGTGAATAGTTGCTTGCAAGACGTTAAAATTACCCACACGATGTTAATGAGAAACTATTTATTCGACTCTGTAGAAATCCTCAATATCCAGGCATAAATAAAGATATATAATAATTCAAAAAGTACTTTCCATTACTGAACATACCTACCAGTTTCAATCTATAGATGGCGATTTTAGTAGGTTTTCTACAGAGCCATTTATTCTATAATTAATATGAAACCCCTGAAATATAACAAAACGAAAGAAAGTGTTTTATTTTCCACTTTCAAGTACATCCGTCACGCATCTCTCAATTTGTGCAGTATTGGAATTGTAGTACACTCCGTTAATTTGAACAATATCATCACCTACAATCGTAATTGTTGATATTCGGTGTCTCTCATCATAAAAATCGATTGCATACAAATATCCATTAAGATCTTCTTGCTCCCCCATTTCTGTGAATGGAAAACCGGAAATACAATTTATCAGGTTGGTTATTTCATTTCCATTTTTTAATTCAATCGAATCCCCGCTTAATCCGTTTATGATCGATATTTTAGTGACATCTGCATAGCTAACGTTCAGTATTTCTGATCTTATGCCTTTTTCAGAGTCATCCTTGGTAAATTCCGTGAAACCTACTAAACCGATTATGACAATGAATAAAATTACCACATGTATTATTTTAACCAATTCTATCGCCCCATGTGCCTTTCCATAAAAAATAAACAGTTAGAGAACCTGTTTCACAACAGATTCTCTATAGGCAAGGGGGCCATTATAGACATACTTTTTATTTCTGTCATTAAACGGTGTATTTCTTTCTAATGAAAATTCAGGTACTGAAAGATCATTTACATTGATGATAATGTAGCCGCCATTCATTAGGGAAAATGACACTGCTTCTAAATCACCATTCATGTTATTCAAGGAGATAGGGTTAATCAACTTTTTTGACTCGTCCATATTTTTAAGGAACAGCTCACCATATTCTTTTTCTGTACTAAAGTCATTTTCCTGTCCCATGGCAACCGGTACAACTGCCATGATTACAACAAACATTGCAATTAGCGTTAACGTTGCAATGTTTGTTGTAATCATGGCAGTTGTACCGGTTGCCATGGGACAGGAAAATGAC
>JBNJIC010000049.1:5479-14780 GCA_051749005.1 Halobacteriota archaeon
CAATTCTCATTTCTTTTGCTTTCATGCATATTCTCCTTTGATTCATCTACTCCAGAGGCAAAGCTACGCTTATATAGTACAAACAGCAAAGTATAACCCTGCCTCAAGGCACGGGGCTTCAGTTATTCCGTCAAGACTGGCTGAACTCCCACTAACATCTTTACGATGTTGTATTCTATTCTAACTAAGTCACATTATAAATATAATCTGTCCACATCATCCAACTGAAAGAGAGCAGTTGAATACAAAAGACATCCTGTTTTTAGATGAAACACATGGCAGAGATCAGGCAACTTCCCTACATCCAACCTTGAAGCCGACCAACAAAAAAGCATCTTTAATTACAGAAAGACCGGAAAACTCACTTCACCAGCCTGTCCTTCGCATCCCGAACATCGTCCAGCAGATCCAGACGTCCAATCCTCTCAAGACGCTCGTAGATCAGCTCCCAGGCACAGTCCTTCTCAGGATCCACTTCGCACTTGCCATCCATGGAACCACCGCAGGGACCATTGAGCAGTTCCTTTGGACACTGGGCTGTAGGACAGACACCACCAAACTCGGCGATGGTGCACTGGCCGCACATGGCACATAGATGATGAATGACCTTATCCCCTGCCATGGCACCCAGGGAATCGGTGTTGTTGGCAGGATAAACATCAACATCAACAAAGCGAGCGATGTTGGAAGTACCACTTCCACATGCCATGACCAGAACTGCATCAGCATCCTTTATTTTCGGTGCAAGTTCTTCAAGGTATTCAAGTGAGCGGACACTACATGCTGCTTTTGCAACAACTCCACCGATCACGTTCACTCCGGCGTCCTTAAGATTGGATTTCATCTCCTCTACCTCAGGCTCCCCACCCACATGCTGCTTGGCAGCGCATACGCTGCAGCCTACGATAAAGACAGACTTCTTGTCCGCCAGCATGTCAAGGATCTCGCTAAAGGGTTTGGAAGATGAGATTATCATAGTATCCTCAGATTGTGTTCAAATAGGAGTATTCAACGTCTGATTCCTGTTTCAGTACTTCTTTGATCATCTTTGATATCAGCGGAAGGTTCCTTGCCTGGCATTCCAGCTTATCGGCAAGTTTTCGGACCTGGAGCAATGTGCCCATTACGATCACATCGGTCTTCTCGGTCTCATGGGAGACAGCATCACGTTCAAGTGCTGCATCCCCTCCGCGTGCCAGGATCTCCTGCTTGATGATCAGGGCCTCGGTGGTGGTTATGTTGCTGATCTTCAGTACACGGTTCACGATCTTGTTCTTCATAATGATGGAACCCGTACCAGTAACACCGATATTTCGCATTGCAAGTGCTGCATCATCAGGATTTGCGATGTCCAGCACGCTGACCTCGAAGCCGTCCTCCTCCACAACAGGCTGCCTGCTGCGTATGGCGCCTGCGATCTGCACCACATCAAGAGTCTCTGCAACGTCATGGGTGCGGATGATATGTGCACCCTTCTGAACAACGATGGCTGCTGCTGCCAGACTGCCGTACAGGCGCTCAGTAGCGGGTTTATTGAGCAGATCCCCGATGAACGACTTGCGGGAGATGGCTGCAAGAAGCGGTTTTTCGAACACTTTCAGACGCTCGAACTGATCGATGGTCTCAAGGTCGTACATAGGAAGTTTTTCCGGCACCCATTTGCCGATGGCAGGGTCCAGGATAAGCTGGTCAGTATCAATTCCCCGTTCCTCTGAACGCACAAGAATGTCGTCAAGGGAATGCATGATGGCATCCATGCCTATGGGATCACCGGGAAGCTTTCCCGCTGCCATGACAACTACCGGACAGCCGTGGTCTGCAACCACATCCAGCATACCGCCGTCTGTTGCAAAGCCTGCAACATCATTGACAACGTCAGCTCCTTTTTCCAGTGCCTTCTCAGCAATATCCGAGAACACCGTGTCAACTGAGATCAAAGCATCCAGATTGTCCTTCAGAAGTTCAAGTGCAGGCAAAAGGCGGTCGCATTCTTCCTGTTTAGTGATAGGATCGGCCAGCGGCCAGGTGGACCTTGCACCAAGGTCGATGATAGTGGCTCCATCGTCGATCATCCTTTGGGCAACATCAAGAACGGAATCCTTGTCCACAACAGATCCCTTGTAAAAAGACTCACGGCTTAAGTTTATAACACCCATTAATCGTACGGGGTGATTGTCACCTATTTTCAAGCCACATATGTCAACGTCAACAACCATTGTATAACCAGTGATTATGAGTTTTTATCGATTATATATAATACGACTGAAAAGAAAAAGTGCAGACTGCCTTTAAGCAGTCTTTTGTGCTGCCATCAGGACATGCTGCATGAGTATGGAAATGGTCATAGGACCAACTCCACCTGGAACCGGGGTAACCAGGGAAGCTTTCTTGATGACGTTCTCAAAGTCAACGTCTCCGTAGACCTTACCGTTCTCTTCAGTGATACCAACATCAAAGATCACAGCGCCTTCCTTCACCATATCTTCCTTGATGAGATGCTTCACACCTGTGGCAACTACGAGGATATCTGCTTCTTTAGTGAACTTTGAGGTGTCCTCGGTGAACACATGGCACACGGAAACAGTGGCGTTCCTGTTCACAAGCATTGCAGCCATGGGTTTTCCGACCACATTGCTGTGACCTACGATCACTGCATGTTTGCCCTGTATGTCAATATTGTATTCCTCAAGTGCACGGATGACACCCTTTGGAGTGCATGGTACAAGTTCCTCAATACCGATGAGAAGCTGACCCATGTTGAAGGGGTGGAAACCATCTGCATCCTTTGCAGGGTCTATGGCATTCATTGCTTCCTGCTCATTAAGGTGTTTTGGAAGTGGCAGCTGCAGGAGGATACCATGGATGTCCTTTCTTGCATTCAATTTCTTGATAAGGTCAAGGAGTTCTTCCTGGGTCGTGGACTCAGGAAGAGGGTGGTCCTCTGCATAAATGCCTACACGGTCACAAGCTTTGTGTTTTAACCTCACGTACATCTTTGACGCAGGGTCATCGCCTACAAGAATGGTAGCCAGTCCCGGAGTGATGCCTTTCTCGCTCTTGAGCTCTTCCACCCCGGCCTTAACCTCTGCTTCCACTTTCTTTGCAACAGCTCTTCCATCAATGATCTTGTTCTCGTCAGGCATTGCAGTTCACCTTCTTATTTGTTTATTTCAAGTGCTCGTAGATCGGGAAGCGGCTGCAGAGTTCCTGTACATCTGCATTGACTGCTTCAAGAACCTTGTCTTCATCCTTGTTGTTGAGTATGGTCTCAAAAAAGTCAGCGATCTCGATCATCTCAGCTTCCTTCATTCCACGGGTTGTTGAAGCAGGGGTTCCTGCCCTCAGTCCGCTGGTGATGAATGGACCTCTGGTCTCGAACGGGATGGTGTTCTTATTGATGACAATACCTGCCTTGCTCATGACGACCTCTGCATCCTTTCCGGTGATGTCGTACTTGTTGAGGTTTAAAAGCATGAGGTGGTTGTCGGTACCTTCGGAGACGATATCAAAGCCTCTCTCCTGGAGTGCTGCACAGAGTGCCTTTGCATTCTTAACGGTCTGTTCCTGGTCCCTCTTGAAAGCTTCACTCTGTGCTTCCTTGAACGCAACCGCCTTTGCAGCGATGATGTGCATGAGCGGACCACCCTGGATTCCAGGGAAGACGGACTTGTCGATTCCCTTTGCGTACTCTTCCTTGCACATAACCATTCCACCCCTTGGACCGCGGAGTGTCTTGTGTGTGGTCGTGGTCACGAAGTCAGCGTGTGGGAACGGGTTTGGATGAACACCGGCGGCTACAAGACCTGCAATATGTGCGATATCTGCAAGAAGGTATGCTCCGACCTCGTCTGCAATATCCCTGAATGCCTTGAAATCGATGATCCTGGAGTATGCGGAAGCACCCACAACGATCATCTGTGGCTTCTCTTTCTTTGCCATTTCCATAAGATCATCATAGTCAAGAGCCTCGGTCTCTTTTGAAACACCGTATGGGATGATGTCATAGAGCTGACCGGAGAAACTCACAGGACTTCCGTGAGAGAGGTGACCACCGTGGGAGAGGTCCATTGACATGATCTTGTCACCCGGCTTGAGCACGGAGAAGTAGACTGACATGTTTGCACCTGAACCGGAGTGTGGCTGGACGTTTACGTGTTCTGCACCGAAGATCTCCTTTGCTCTCTCGATTGCAAGGTTCTCTGCAATATCAACGAATTCACAGCCACCATAGTAGCGCTTTCCGGAGTAACCTTCTGCGTACTTGTTGGTCATGATGGAGCCCTGTGCTTCCATGACAGCACGGCTTGTGTAGTTCTCTGAAGCGATAAGGTTCAGCTTGAAATCCTGACGCTCTGCTTCCAATTCCAATGCATTGGCAATTTCTGGGTCAATATCTGAAATGTAAGACATGATTAATCTTTCCTTTGATAGCTATCGTTTTAATTGATCAATTGATTATGAAATAGATACTTTCCTACCTTCAACCTTCAACCTGTCCTCAACGAAAAGCTTTACAGCCTCGGGGTAGATCTTATGCTCCTGTTCCAGGATCCGGTCTGCAAGACTGTCCTCCGTATCATCTTCGAGGACGGAGACAGATCTCTGGAGGATAATGGGTCCGGTATCCATGCCCTCATCGACGAAATGCACTGTACATCCGGCGACCTTGACACCGTAATCAAATGCCTGTTTCTGTGCATGCAGTCCCATGAAGGATGGCAGAAGTGCGGGATGGATGTTCATAATGCGGTTCCTGTAAGCCTCAATTAAGTCACTGCCAATGATACGCATATACCCTGCAAGAAGAACAAGTTCTGTACCATATTTTTCAAGCGTCTTAAGGACCTCTTGCTCGTACCCCCTCTTTCCAACAAAAGCCGAA
Organism: Halobacteriota archaeon; assembly: GCA_051749005.1. Taxonomy (GTDB): domain Archaea; phylum Halobacteriota; class Methanosarcinia; order Methanosarcinales; family Methanosarcinaceae; genus Methanococcoides. The sequence continues at coordinate 10,362 of JBNJIC010000049.1, forward strand.
GGGTCTATGAACACACCATCGATACCGTGATCTTTAGCTCTCTCAAGTGCGTATGCATCTCCTTTGTCACTGATAACCACTTTGATAGCAGCATCCGGAATATAGCCATTTTCGATGTTATCAATGATAGACTGCAGATTCGAACCGCGTCCAGAGACAATAACTGCAATATTGAGAGTCATTGCTCACCCATACGAGATTGCTATATATAGAGTTTTGGAATTATAAAAACAAAATAGAACAATACGGATATTCAGGAATTTTCTTTAAAAGGAATATAATGAGATGAGAAATTATGAGAAGTCAGTTTCACTTCTGTTCCTTGCCCTTTCATTGATAAGGGTCTCAAGATCATCCGCATCTGACAATAAATTCAATTCAGTTCTCTCTATAAGAACAGTATTCTCTACAGACTCGTACCTGCTTTTTCCCTCTACTATGAAAATTGATTGCGTCCTGATAACATCAGAGATACTGCTCATAAGGTGAGCTCTCTTCAACATTGCGCTGCTGTATTCACTCACTCCTGTAAGGAAAGTACTTGAATAATCCTTTGAAACCGCTTTGAATGGTGCCTGGTTAGTTGAGAGGACATCATATCCCAGAGTATAGATAAAGTTCAGGATATTGTCGTTCGGAGGAGTTTTTCTCTCCGGCTCTTCCTCTTTATTGCTCTTGCAATCCATCTCTTTCTCAAAGGTTCGAAGGATATCAATGGATTTTGCAAGTGCCACATCCAGGATCTCCTCAAGATGCAATACTATGTCTATGGAAGCATCCATCTGCCCTTCCTCGTACTTACTGATAGTGCGGCGGGACACACCAAGCTCAGAAGCAAGTGCTCCCAATGACATGGAGATATCAACTCTTGCGTTCTTCAGAACATCACCATCTATGGATACATACAGTCCGCCGGGTGCTGCTGATACAAGCGGAGGTACATTCTCTACAAAATAATCAAAAAGTGTCTGGACGTTGACCGCAGGTATATCATATCTCATATACACTACGCTATCCTCAAGTAACTGATCCCGTGTCTTTGCACCAACAAGTATCGGATAACCACCAAGATACTCTGCCAGGGCAATCATCTCCCGGGCAGTTTCCTCGTTCAGACCGTCAATGTTGTATAAGACCTTACAAAATAGGAGCGTATTATCCTGACGTGCAGCGATATCAAAACTCCGAGGTCTGATATTACATCGGTTCGAAACAGTGAAACCAGCAAGTTCCAATACTTCCATGATCTGATGTATCAGAATATCCTTCGACATTACGATAAATGATTGATTGCACATCTATATAAACCTATTTGTTAGTATATAAACGAACATGAGCCAGAAGAACATGATCATAGCAATAGATGATACGGATTCCAGAGAGGGAATGTGCACCACATACCTTTGTGCAGCGTTGATCGATGAGCTGAAAGAATACGGAAATGTCACCGGCAGCCCCATACTCATACGCCTCAATCCTACAATACCCTATAAGACACGTGGAAATGCATCTACTGCCTTTGAGATCAAAACAAAGGAACCGGGAAAGGTCATGGAGCATGTGATCTCAAGGGTTGAAGAACTGGCAGAGCTCCAGAGCGATATGACAAACCCGGGTATCGTGTTCGTTCCGGACAATTATAGGGAAAGGGTAAAAGAAGACCTCCAGGACTTCTTTATGAAAGCCGTACGTGAGATACTGGAAATACAGGATGCAAAGAACCTTATCGCAGAACTCGACCTGCCATCAAGAGGATTCAAGAACGGAAGAGGCCTTATAGGTGCTCTTGCCGCCTGTGGAGCCATGCTCAATCCCGGCTGGGACCACACTTACGAGTACCTTGCATACAGGAAAAAAGATAAATGGGGAACCCAAAGGGAAGTCAATGAGGAAAGTGTCAGAAAGGCAGACCTTGCGAGCTACCCGGACACATGGGACACCGTGGACTGTGCCAACGACCTTGTGGTCTGTGTGCCACACGCAGGGGACCCTGTGCTTTTCGGAATCCGCGGGAACAGCATGGATGTTGTCACAAGGACCTCAAAGATGATCGAATCCGAACCTGTTGAGCGCTACATGGTATATAGGACAGATCAGGGAACAGACCTCCACCTTATCCCGGCAGAAAGTATCTCGGATATCAGGGATATGCACTCCTACACAATCGAAGTGACGGTTGCAACCCATCCCGAAACAATCAGGGGAGGACATACCATCTTTTCCATACGTGACGAACACGGAGATGAGATGGACTGTGCTGCCTATGAGCCCACAAAGAACTTCAGGGAGCTTGTTCGCAAGTTCATCCCCGGTGACAGGGTCATCTTGTCAGGCAGTGTGAAGAACAACACGCTGAACATCGAAAAAATGAAGATCATTTCCCTTGAGGAGCAAAATGAGACAGTAAATCCCACATGTTCTGAATGTGGTAAAAGGATGAAATCAGCAGGTAATGGGCAGGGTTATCGCTGCAGGAAATGCGGAACTTCAGCTGACTCAGCTGAAGTTGTGAAGGTTGAAAGGGATCTGGAGACAGGAACCTACGAAGTTCCTCCCTGTGCACGAAGGCATCTTGCAATGCCCCTTGTGCGCTGCCTGAACAAAGTCGAAAAAGACGAAGACGAGAAGATATTCCCTTCAAGGTAATCTTTCAGTTTTCAGTCATTGGGTTTCAGTTTCAGTATTGCAACTTTCATTCTTCCCGAAGTTCATCGAGATCGGCTATCGGAGGAGTAGTCCTTTTATGGATATTGGCCCTCAGGCGTCTCAGCAGTGAAGCGATGTCCTCAAGAGGAATACCGGTCCTTGCACTGACACGTTCATACCCTTCACCTGCAAGAATAGGCTCAAGCACCTTGTCGATATTCTCGTAGGTAACACCAAGGTCCGCCTCATCGGTCTGGCCTTCCCACAGTCCTGCAGAAGGTGCTTTATTGAGAATGCTTTCAGGAAGTCCGAGCATCTTTGACATCTCTTTTACCTCAGTCTTGTACAAATCACCGATGGGCTCAAGGTCAACACCACCATCACCATATTTTGTGAAGTATCCAAGGAGGATCTCGGTCTTGTTGCCGGTCCCCATCACGACCCCGCCAAGCATGTTTGCATAGTAGTACAGGACGGACATTCTTATCCTTGCTTTCAGGTTCCCGTCCACAGGAACTGTGGCCTCTTCGATATCAGGCATCGTATCCTTGTAAGTACCAAGGATATCAGAGATGTTAACGATCTTGAAGTCAATACCTAGCCTCTCTGCAACCTCTTTTGCATCATTTATTTCGGATTCCGGGGTTGAATCCTCGGGCATGTGGATGCCCATCACGTTCTTAGCACCCAGAGCCTCGACAGTAAGGTATGCCACAAGTGCCGAATCGATACCACCGCTGATCCCCACTATGGCTCCCGGGATCTGCGCCTCTTCGAGCTTTTTACTGATAAAATCCACAATGATGTCCTTTGCTTTTTCCATGTCCATGATATCAGGTTCCATTTGATAATGTGATAGGAGTAGTATTATGAACAGCTCCTTATTTAGATTTCATGTTCAGATACACCGGATATAGGCCTTGATCATAAACCTCTCACTTTAAAGTCAAATGACTGGCTGTAGTCAAAAAATAGAAATGGTATTTCCATGGTCAATCTAATAATGTCATATTTTACAAAGTATTTAAGTTGTATAACAAATTATAGAAATATTATAGAAATATAAATTTATATCCATTGTGGAAAGTGCTATCGTGTTAAGAAAAGATTTCTTGAGAATTGCAGGAATTGTTATTTTATGTGCAAGTACAATATTTGTATTGAATTGCCTTTCAGAAGACATCTTACAGACAAAAGAATCCAATGCAACTTTTGAAAACACATCAGATCAAACTCAAAATGTCAATTCAAATACTAAATTGCAAAAAGAGCTGATTTCAACAAAAGAATTAATTACTGCTCCTATTGGAGGATTCCATACAAATTTGATTCGTTTAAAGCCTGGCGAGCTAGATGTTACCAATTATACTTTTTATTCCAGAAATAGTGGACCTGGAGAAGTCAGCTATAACATATATCGAGTAAAAAAAGTGTATGAAACCGAATACATAGGGATGCCAGATGGTTTAACCGTCAGTATAGACCCTTCCGAATATATTGCACAACCTAATGAGAATTACACTTCAAAACTCATCATCAATACAACTCCGGAAATTAATATCCAGGGTGTCGGAACTGAATACATATTATATTTACAAACGGATTTAGAATGTGAAAGTAGAGTCAGAAGCGACGATTGGATAAGAATATTAATTGAAGAAGAAACTGTACCAGGCGCTTCAGGATTATATCAGCCATATCTGACTCTTCAGAATGAGCCTATAATATTAGAAGCCGGACAAAACGGGGAAACTTATTGTACCTATCATACAG
>JBNJIC010000050.1:0-14604 GCA_051749005.1 Halobacteriota archaeon
ATGAGAATATCTGACATAGCGGAAAGTAAGACCTACGTAAAGGATATGTAATATAATAGGTATCTCCCGTAGCATGAGCGAAATTGGCAAATCTGTCAGGATGGAGCGTATTTTCGACAGAAATACGGGTAATGCTATAATAATACCAATGGACCATGGTGTCGGTGCAGGACCTATCAAAGGTCTGATCGATATGCCATCAACAGTCAATAAGGTCGCAGAAGGCGGTGCAAATGCTGTTCTGGGACACATGGGACTTGCAAAACATGGTCATAGAGGCTATGGAAGGGATGTAGGACTTATTATCCATCTCTCCGGTTCCACATCACTGGGACCCGATCCAAACCACAAGGTACTTGTCACAACCGTTGAAGAGGCTATAAAAGTAGGTGCTGATGCGGTCTCAGTCCACATTAACGTCGGAGCTGATGACGAAGCAGAAATGCTTCAGGATCTTGGATATACCGCTAAGAAATGTGACGAATGGGGAATGCCCCTTCTGGCAATGACATACCCAAGAGGAGCAAGGGTTTCATCAGAACTTGATGTGGAATACGTAAAACATGCAGCAAGAGTTGGTGCAGAACTTGGTGCTGACATAGTCAAGACAAGCTACACAGGTGACCCTGACTCTTTCAAGGAAGTCATTGCAGGCTGTCCGGTTCCTGTAGTAATAGCAGGCGGTCCGCAGATGGACACCGAAGAGGAGCTTCTTGAGATGATATATGATGCACTTCAGGTCGGTTGCAAAGGTGTCGCAATGGGCAGGAACGTGTTCCAGTCAGATAATCCGACAAGACTTGTAACCAGGATCTCAAAGGTCGTTCACGGCGGAATGACAGCAGAAGAAGCTGTGGAAGACTAAAAGCATAAAAGTAAACTAAATATCAAGATGCCGGACATCCCGGCATTTATCATTTTCCATCGCAAATAATTACAGCATTTCTTTGAAAGATAGCTTTAGCCATCATTTTTTAGAAAGATAGTAAACCCTGTACCAAAGTGATACATCAAAGACCCATATTAAAATCACAAGACACTATGAAATATATCGTATGTTGTGTATGTATTAACAGGTAAGAATGAGAAGGATAGCAAGACCGGTGATTGAATAACCAAAAAAATCAGTAAGTAGTGGTGGTACAATATGATTTTTACGATCTTGCTCGACTATCATAATATATTATTTATTATATATAACTTTCGAAATCGATTTTACTTGATAGATATTCCAAAATTATAAAGAATTTTCACGATTTCTTAAATAACATAAATAAATGGAACAATATCAAACGATAAGAATGCATAAAGATCTAAACTAAAAGTTCTGGTAAAAACAAATGAATGAAGAGTAATAGCAAGACCGTGATGGAATGACCAATAAAAATCAGTTTGTGGTGGTGGTACGATATGATTTTCTTCGGTCTTGCCTAAATACTTCTATGCAAGGTATCGTATATAAGATTTTTGCCATATATGATAATTATAATGAGGTCCTTTTTGCTGATGATTAGTAATTAAATATAGAGAAGCAAAAAAGAAATATTAAAATCTATAAATTTTTCTGAAAATCAATACAAAAAAAACGAAGTATTTGCTCATTGTGAAGCAAAATACCCCTCGAAAACTGCTTCAGCCCTGCTTCCACCAGACTTTTACCCTTGTAGACTGACCACGATCCACAAACTGACCGTCCTGCTCCTCCAGTGTATCTTCCAGATAGTTCCTGAGAACTGCTTCCTGCTGTTCTGTATCAATTGTGTAACGGGAACTGAAGTAATCGAACGCTTCGTCCATTGAACCAAATGAGTTTACGAACTCAAGTGGAAAAATGTGCATATCCGGATAGATGCCCATACTGTAAAGCAGATTATAAAGCACATTGCACTTCGGGCCGGGAGAATATTCTTTCCCGTACATAGCAGGCCACAGATTCGTGGAATGTTCTTCCCATGGAGTCTCGCCTGCAAACCAGTAAAGGTTGATGTGACCCGAGCAAACACGCTGCATCTTCTCTATAGCATCCTTTATATCCGGCATACCCAGTGAAAAAGATGCTATCACAACATCATAGGAACCTTCCAGATCCTTTTCGACATCAAGATCCTCCCATCTTTTGTTAACACAGCCGATGTTGCTTATTCCGGAGTTGCTGATGTTCTCCTCCAAAAGTTCCATCATGCCTTTTCCCGGCTCCACAGCGGTCACATGACCAACCCTCTCAGAAAGAGGAATTGCAAGACTACCCGGACCGGCTCCAATGTCCAGCACACGGGAGTCTTTTGTAAGAGGAAGTTCGTTTAGTGTCTTCTCGATCCTTCCTCTGTTATCCTGCGACCTTTTCCAGAAACGTTCTGCGCTATCCCTGCTGTCCCAGAGAGTCGCACAGTTCCCACGGTCCTGATGGTCTGCTTTTCGATTGGCCTGCATCATTTCCATCCAGACCATATTCCAATCGATCGATTTATTTATCATTATACTACACCACATTTTTGATCTGACATATAGATACATTCAATAAACTCTGCGTTTCAAAATGAAAAGCGCTGATACAAGACCTCCAATTGCGGTGATCGACAAAAAGCCAGGCAGACTTTCATCGGTCTGTGCATATTCTTCAGAACCGTACTCCACAGTGCTTACGTCTTCAGAAGAAGATTCTGATGAAGAAGAAACAACTGCATCATCTTCCACAACAGCAGTATCTTCCTCAGAAGTCGTCTCCTCAGAGTTTTCGGTCTCGGTCTGGGTTGAAGCCGGAACTTCAACAGCCTTTTCAGTTTCTGTCACAGTTTCAAAAACCACATTCATTGCAGGATAGAACAGGAATCCACCATCAGTACCCTTACCTGCTTTTGAGGTCTTGAGATACCAGTCGTCAGTAAAGTATACAGCATCATTCATTTCCAGGGTGATCAAAGCGTCGTTTGACATATTGATCCAGTTCTCTGAAACTTCCCTGCATTTTAGAAGGCCGAAATTGTCCCCCTCTTCAATAGACATGATGTTATCCTTATCCATGAGCCAGGCATATTTGATTATAACAAGAGAGTCAGAAGTTCCTCTGAAGGTGTTCTCAAGATATGCGGCAAAGTACACCACATCATCCATTCCTGCAATATCGTCCTTTGCAACAAATGTACGGTCATCATCAGTACCTTCCATATCAAGTATGTCAGAATCTATTTCTACACCGTCCTTATAGAGGATCAAAAAAGCTTTACCTGCATCTGCATCAAGCTGATCCACTTTCAGGCTGTAACCCTTACCAAGCTCCCAGAATTCACCTTCCTTCAGCTGTTTTTCTGATCCTCCACCCTGTTCTGTGATCAGTGTTGTAATCTTACTGACATCATCATTGACAGCAATGTACTTTTTACCGAACAAAGGTATGACAGAATAGGTGGAAACAACAGTAGCATCCGTTTTTGCGCTCAATTTGAATTTCTTATTGTATGTATGAGTGCTATAGATAAGCTCCTTTTTATCAATAATATTGTTAGCAGGTGCTGCACCTATCGCAGGGTTATCAGGATCAACATTCTCATAGTAAACTGATTCCGTGTTGGAACCTGCATCATTCAATGCAAAATACAGGGCACCCCAGTTAGTGCCATCCCATGATATAGAAGACACATCACCGCTGTCAAGTATATCTCCACGTACAGTTACTGATTCTGCTGAACAGACACCTGCTGTAAGAACAATTGAAAGGAACAGTAGAATTGCAATATTTGTTTTTTTAGCGATTTTGAAATTAATGATCATACCTCCTTTTTTAATAAACACACAAATTCTAATAGCTTTAAGTAACATTAATTTAATCAATTGTTGTTTTTGGTGTTACTTATTTTTTAAAATATCATACTAAATAAATGATATAAATAATTTCGTATTAACGGTGTGACAGTAATAATTTGTAGAATGGGTCGCAGCTAAGCGAGAAAAGAACTATTGAAAATTAAATTCTTATATATGTTGACCTTTTCCATATTATTTCATAAAAGTTACAAGAACCATTAGATCACATCAATAAGAACGATCATCTGATATCAGGGTCTACCCCAACAGACACAAATTTATATGTGGAAAGGGAGTTATCAGAATATAAACCGGCCAACATATTAAAAAAAGCGAAAATGAAAAAGGGGTTTCGGATTTTCTTTGGATCGAAACCGGGAAAGCCAAAGAGATTTCAATAAATCCCCCGGCAAAATGATCGCGGACTTATGAGGATCTATCATGGACAGGTATGAACAGGTAATTGAACTGGCAAAAAGACGAGGTTTTCTCTGGAACTCTTTTGAGCTGTACGGAGGTACTGCAGGATTTTATGATTACGGACCCCTTGGAAGCACATTGAAGCGCAGGATCGAACAGATCTGGCGTGAACTTTATGTGATCCATGAAGGATTCATGGAGATCGAAACGCCTACCATCGGTATCGAAGATGTATTCGTTGCATCCGGTCACGTAGGGGGATTCTCCGATCCGCTCTGTGAATGCAAGGAATGTGCAGAAGCTTTCAGGGCAGACCACCTTGTCGACAAGATCGTGGAAATTGCCGATGCCCTTAGCAATGAGGAACTTGACAAACTGATCAAAGACAACGACATCAGGTGTCCTGAATGTGGCGGTGAGCTTTCTGAGGCCTACGAGTTCAACCTCATGTTCAAAACAAGCATCGGACCGGGAACCGGAAGGCAGGGTTACATGCGCCCGGAAACAGCACAGGGAATGTTCGTCAACTTCCAGAGGCTTTCCCGCTATTACCGTGAGAAACTTCCCTTTGGTGCAACCCAGATAGGCAAATCCTACCGTAACGAGATCTCACCAAGGCAGGGAGTGATCAGACTTCGTGAGTTCACGCAGGCAGAGGCCGAGATCTTCACACATCCGGAAGTAAAGACACACCCGAACATCGGCAGGTTCGAGGATGTAACCTTAAGCCTCTACTCTGATGAAGCACAGCAAAAAGGCGTTATAGAGCAGATGACCGTCAGGGAAGCAATTGATAAGAAGATCATTGCACACGAGTTCCTGGCATACCATATTGCACTCACAAACAATTTCCTGCAACGTATCGGCATCGCTGCTGACAAGCTCAGGTTCAGGCAGCACCAGAAGGACGAGATGGCACACTATGCTATCGATTGCTGGGATGCTGAGATCCTTACTGACAGGTTCGGATGGATAGAGGTCGTTGGTATTGCAGACAGGACAGACTATGATCTGATGGCACATGCAAAAACAAGCGGAACAGAACTTGTTATCCACATCGAGTACGATGAGCCTAAGATGACAGAAAAGTTCGTGGTCAAACCTGACATGGGCAAGCTCGGACCTCTTTTCAAAGGAAAGGCAAAGGCTGTTGCAGATGCACTCAAAGAGCTAAGCTCCGAAGAGCTTGAAAAAGAAGAGATCAAGGTTACCGTCGATGATGAAGAGTTCACAGTACCTTCTGACATCATTACCTGTTCACAGGAAACGGTCAAGGTCAGCGGTGAAAAGATAGTACCTCATGTTATCGAGCCATCCTACGGTATCGACAGGATCCTCTACTGTACAATGGAACACGCGTTTGAAGAAGAGATGGTCGCTGCTGAAGGCGAGGATGAGGAAGAAGAGGAGAGGATCGTTCTCAGATTCCGCAAGGAGGTCGCACCTGTGCAGGTGGCTGTCCTTCCATTACTTACAAGGGAAGAACTGATGAAGCCTGCAAGGGATATCGCAGAGAAGCTCCGAAACAGAGGACTCCTTGTAGCATACGATGACTCAAGAGCTATCGGACGCCGCTACCGCAGGAACGATGAGATCGGAACTCCATATTCCATAACCATCGATTACGAAACACTTGACGATAATTCCGTTACCATCCGTGACCGTGATACAATGGCACAGGTCAGGACACCCGTAGATGGAATTGAAGACGTGATATACGATCTTGTCTATGGAAAAAAGGACTTTGAGAACGCTGGTGTGAAGCTGTAAACACTTTCACACCGCTTGCCTCATATTTAAAAAGGTTAAGAACGTAATTGCATCGGGCACTTTCAGACCTGGATTCATACTTATAATTAATAACCTGAAATAAATATGAGCAACTACATCAAACATCCTCTGGTCAAACCTGATACCATAGAACAAAGGCTATATCAACTTGACCTTGCCGGGAAGGCACTATCGGCACCGACACTGGTAGTTCTGCCAACCGGCCTGGGCAAGACGATCGTTGCTCTTCTTGTTATTGCCTCAAGACTGGAAAAGACCGGAGGAAAAGCCCTTATCCTTTCCCCTACAAAACCACTTGTGGAACAGCATGCTTCTTTTTTAAAAACTGCCCTGAACATACCTGAAGAAGAGATACTGACATTCACAGGTGCGGTCTCACCTGAAAAAAGAGCAGACCTCTGGGAAAAAGGACGGATGATCATCTCCACGCCTCAGGTAATCGAGAACGACATCCTTACAAAAAGGATCAGCCTCGGGGATGTCACACATATCACTTTTGATGAGGCACACAGGGCTGTGGGAAATTATGCTTACACATACATTGCTGAGAGATATTTCCAGGATTCGAAGGACCCCCATTGTCTTGCAATCACTGCAAGCCCGGGAAGCTCTGATGAGAAGATCAGTGAGGTCTGCACCAACCTTTTCATAACTTCAGTTGCCATCAAAACGGAATCCGACCCTGATGTATCCCCTTACATTTACAAAAAAGAGATAGAATGGAAACATGTGATACTCCCGAACGAGATGAAAGAGCTAAAGAAGCTTCTGGACAAGGTACTGGATGACAGGTTCAGAAAACTCGGAGAACTCGGGTACAGCCTTCCATATGGGAAAAATGCTTCAAAGAGAGACCTTCTGGGCCTGCAGAAAAAGCTTCAGGGACAGTTACGAGGTATGGCCGATCCGGCTGTTTTCAGTGCGTTGTCCATACTTGCAGAGATCATGAAGGTCAACCATGCTGTGGAGATCATTGAAACGCAGGGCCTTGAATCCCTTTCAAAATATGCTGACAGGCTGGAGAACGAAGCGTTCTCAAAGAGCGGAAGTAAGGCTGCAAAACGGCTTTCTGAAGACCTGTACATGAGACAGTTCTATCACAGGGTAAAGGAATGTGACACCGAGCATCCAAAGCTTGCTGTTGTACGCGATATAGTATCAAAGGAACTGGATGGGAAACCTGATTCCAGGGTTATCATCTTTACAAATTACCGTGATACCTCTGAAATGGTCACTAATGCCCTTTCTGAGATAGAAGGAATAAGTCCGATAAAGTTCGTGGGACAGAGCTCTAAGTTCCGTGACAAAGGGCTTACCCAGAAGCAGCAGGTAGAGATAATCGAGGATTTCAAGGCAGGAAAGTATAATGTCCTTGTTGCGACCTCTGTTGCCGAGGAAGGACTCGACATACCTGCAACTGATCTTGTGCTTTTCTATGAACCTGTTCCCTCGGAGATCAGGAGCATACAGAGAAAGGGACGTACAGGTAGAAAACACGAAGGAAGAGTCGTTGTCCTGGTTACCAAAGGCACGCGTGATGAGGCATATTACTGGAGCTGCACCCACAAAGAACGCCGGATGCAAAGCAACATGAAACAATGGCAGGACACGATGTCATCTGAAAACGAAAACAATGATGTTGCAGATGAGTTCGGTTCCGTACAAAAACAGCAGGCAGGGCTTTCTGATTTCACGGATACTGATGATGCCATTACTGTAGTTCTAGACCAGAGGGAAATTCGCAGCACTGTTGCCCGGAGCCTTGAGAAGATGGGAGTTAATATTTCCGTCAAAACACTTGAGGTCGGAGATTACATCGTCAGTGACAGGGCAGCCATTGAGCGTAAAAGTGCCGAAGACTTTGTTAGTTCTCTTCTTGACAGAGACCTCTTCAGGCAGATATCCGACCTTGCGGGATCCTACGACAAGCCGATCCTGATAATCGAAGGTGAAGGCCTGTTTACTTCCAGAATGCTCAATCCTAATGCAATCCACGGAACGATCTCATCGCTGGTACTGGATTTCGGTGTATCGGTCCTATACACAAGAGATCCTGAAGATACAGCATCCCTTATCAGCATCCTTGCAAAAAGAGAACAGGTAGATGAAAAGCGTGAGATCAGCGTTCACGGGAAGAAATCCTCAATGCTCCTTTCACAGCAGCAGGAATACGTGGTCTCAGCGATAAGCGATATCGGACCAAGTGCTGCAAGAAAACTGCTGGAACATTTCGGGACCATTGAGAATGTGATGAAAGCTGAAGAAGATGAATTAAAAAAGGTTAAGAACATCGGCCCGAAGACCGCAGCAAAAATAAGAGAAATTCTCACAAGTCAATACAAAGGATAAAAAGAGCAGGGATTTAGCCCCTGCATGTGCATTAATTCAATTAAATTCAATCAATCGATCAATCGATCAAATCAGATTCAATCGAGCCTGTCAAGAATATCAATTATCTTTTCCATCGTCTCAAGATATTCATTGATCCTGCGAGGATCGTTCTCAGACTGGAGCTGGGAAGCAACAGACTCTAACTTCATTTTCATCATATCCGAAACCGAGCCCATACCCTCTATAGTTTTGACAGGTTCTGTAGAAACCGGAACATTGCTCACTTCAGGAGAAGTAAATGAGATCGGAACCTGATCTTCCGAGAGTTGTGCTGCAGACTCTGAAGATACTGGTGGTGCTGCAGACATGGGAGTTTGTCCGGTTACATTCGTTTGTGGAAATGCAGCTGACTCTGAACTCATGGCCGGTTCCTGTGGAAGGATGTCTGAGCCTACACCTTCACCCTGACAGATAGGGCAAAGGACCTCACCGTGATACCTGAACATCGGAGCACCGCATGTACTACAATGCTGTGCAAGCATTGTGCCACCAAGTTCCAGTAACCTGGAGATCTGTTTAATTTTATCATCACTGTCACTCATATATTCACCTTTTAGCATACTATTCGAATGAAAGTCTTTTTATAGGATATAATTGTTAGGGATACTGCAATATTGATTCTTATTTTATATCATTAAACCATTATTAAGGTGATCCAAATGTTAGGAGCCAGCGAACCTGGAGACGTCATAAAGCAATGTACACAAGTGTTAGAACACATCGCAAACGATAATTCAGTTCCAAGGAATATCAGACGTTCAGCAAATGACATCCTTGCAACATTGAACAACGAAGCAGAGCCACTTTTCCTTAGAACGTCATCCAGTATTTCCATACTGGAGGACATCAGCAACGACCCGAATATTCCGTTGCACACAAGAACCCTTATCTGGAATGTTGCAAGCCAGCTTGAGACAATTCCAGTAGACGAATAAAACGAACACAGTTAATATTATCTGTAAATAACGGTCTGAAAATCAGACCTGTCTTATCCTTTTATTTCTTATTGTTTAGCTTGCCTGCTTTTTTTCAAACGTAAGTATAATAGCTATTGATAACTTTTTATGCATGAAATTACGATTAGTAGCTACGATAATTATCATAAATTAAAAGAGATTTAAACATGAAATTCGATCCTGAAGCCATAAGGAAAGCAACCAAGGAAGATTTTGATACTACCTGGAAAAGTGGAAAGGACCTTGTACACAAGTCCGGTCTGAACCAGCAGTACCCACATACATCTTTCAATTTCGGAAAAGCACATCCGGTATACGACACGATCTCAAAGCTCAGGGAGGCATACCTGCGCATGGGTTTTGATGAGATGATGAACCCCCTGATCGTAGATGAGCGCGAAGTTCACAAGCAGTTCGGACACGAAGCACTTGCAGTCCTTGACCGCTGTTTCTACCTGGCAGGATTGCCAAGACCAAATGTCGGCATTTCTGACCAGCGTATTGCAAAGATAAAAGAAATGCTCGGGGGTATTGATGATGATGGTATCGAGGTTATAAGGAAAGTCCTCCACTCATACAAGAAAGGAGAGATCGAAGGAGATGACCTTGTACCGGAGATATCACACAAACTCGATGTATCAGATGCACTCGTTGTAGAGATGATCGACCAGGTCTTCCCCGAGTTCAAAGAACTCACACCCCTGGCTACAAAGAAGACACTGAGAAGCCATATGACCTCCGGATGGTTCCTTTCACTTGCAGGCATACTTGACCGCGCAAGACCACCATTCCACTTCTTCTCTATTGACCGCGCTTTCAGGAGAGAACAGCAGGAAGATGCTTCAAGGCTTATGACCTACTACACTGCTTCATGTGTGATCATGGATGAAGACGTAACAGTAGACCATGGGAAAGCAGTTGCACAGGGGTTACTTTCACAATTCGGTTTCGAGAAGTTCCTGTTCAGACCTGATGAGAAAAGAAGCAAATACTACGTGCCTGACACACAGATCGAAGTATTTGCATACCACCCGAAACTTGTGGGCTCAAATACAAAATATTCTGATGGCTGGATAGAGATAGCAACCTTTGGTATTTACTCACCGACTGCACTTTCAGAGTATGATATACCATATCCGGTCATGAACCTCGGACTTGGTGTCGAAAGGCTTGCAATGATACTGCACGACTCCACAGACCTGCGTGCCATGACCTACCCACAGATCCCGCAGTATTCCGAATGGGATCTGAAGGACGGAGAACTTGCAAAGATGATCTACGTGGACAAACTGCCAGAGACCTCCGAGGGTCAGAAAATAATGGAAAGCATAGTTGAACAGTGTGAGCTCCACTCATCCGAACCAAGCCCATGCGAATTCTCTGCCTGGCAAGGAGATATCAGCGGGAAGAAGGTGAAGGTATCCGTAGTGGAGCCTGAAGAGGACACAAAGCTCTGCGGACCTGCAACATTCAATGAAGTGCTTGTCTATGAGAATGATATACTCGGGCTTCCAGACAACAAGAAATGGAAGAAGGCCTTTGAGAATCACTCCGCAAGGACAGGAGTACGCTTCCTTGATGCATTTGCCGCACAGGCAGCCAGGGAGATCGAAGAGGCTATTGAGAACGGTGAGAGCTCTGTAGAAACCCGTGTCAGAATCGTAAAGGTACCTTCCGAGGTAAATATTAAGCTCGACCCGCTTGCCCAGAGGTACATTACCGGAAAGAATAAGAAGATCGACATCCGTGGACCGGTCTTTACAACTGTCAGGGCTGAGATCGAGTCAAAATAAAACAAATCGTAGGAGAGATAATGTTCACGGAGATCGCAAAGCTCATGGACAAAGGTGAACCTGTCTGTGTCACCTTTGAAAATGCAGAAAATATAGAAAAAGGTAAGGACTACGAACTCCTTTACTGTGAAATGATCACAAAAGCACGCGAGGGAGAGGTATTTATTGCCTCTTCCCAAAGATGTCCTCCCGGAAAGTACGTTTTGGGTGAATCAGAGAACAGACCCGATGGATACTACCTCAACTCAGGTCGCTATACTGACAAAGAGACAGCATCCAACGCAGCCTCAAATCTTCCACGGGTCTGCAGGGATTATGACCACATAAAAATCGAGCCTCTTTCAAATAACAACGGCACTTTTGATGTGATGATACTATATCTTAGACCTGAGAAGGTGATGAGGATCGTCCAGGCAATGGCATATAACGATGGCAAGCGCCTGAACATTGATACTTTTGGTGCAGCTTCAATATGCGGAGACTGCACAGTGCTTGCAAATGAAAATGGGATCGGACTCTCCTATGGATGTAAAGGTTCACGCAAGCACAGTGGCTATAGCGATGATGAGATACCCATAGGTATACGCTTTGATAAAGCAGAAAAAATAGAGAATGGATTAAAGAACATTCCTGAAACAAGAAACTGATCAAAGACTATCAGAATTAAACTTACCCCAGGTTTTCCTTATTCTTAGGTCTTTATTCCAGAGATGTTTGAACTTTATATTCTGAAACTCGGATCAACGTGCCTCATAGAAACACGTATCCTCTGCTATAACCCGGGTCTCTTTACCCACATCATTTGAAAGAACCTTGCTTACCCGGGCGACACCTTTGGTCTGGAGCTGAAGACGGATCATCATGGTCTCGTGCTCCTCAAAGAACATATCATTACCGGTGATTGTCCTGTGAGTTGATAACTGATGCTTTAGAACTTTTGCGATCATTCCGGTAGTGCCACGTGTCAGATCCTGTATGGAAGTATGAGTGAGAAATACAGTATCACCTGCATTCACATTTAAGGCTGTGAAAAAATTCTGAGGTGCCCGTATCTCAACCGTGCGCAACTGATGGTTCTTCAGCTCAGATATTACTAAATCCGATATACCCGTAAGTGCCACGTATTCCATTTTTATCACCCGTACATTGGGAATTCTTTTCTTGGAGTTGTTGACTGTTCTGTTGTGCGAACATCTTCAGCAAGCTTCTGCATCTCAACTTCGATCTTCTCTGCCTGCTCAATGAGTTCCTGAGTATCTATAGTAAATCCATACATGGAATTCAGAACTTCCACAACCACCGCTGCTGCCCTTGGATCCGGGTTCTGTGTCTTGGTCGCGCCCAACAGGCTTATAGCAGGCAGATCATGCATGAAACATTCTGCCATTACACTACCGGAGATACCGGAGATAGTTCCCATCTGGAAGATCTCGACCTTCTCTTTGATCTTTTCAAGCATTTCTTCAGTAGTGGCTGCACCAAAAACCTTATTGTCCTCTCCCATCGTGGCAATACCTGCAATCGAGATAACCTCTTTTACACCTACAGACTTTGCCCAGCCTACAAGCGCCTTGCTGACATCATATGAAACAGAAGGATTGATAGGTATATCTGATACAACCATCACAATATTATGTTCCTCACTCTCATAGATCCTGACAGGCATATTTACAAGACCCTCATACAGAACAGCTATTGGAGGGAAATACCTTGATTCGATAGAACCTATATAATCCATATCCAGCTCCTCTATTATCTGCTGGCTGGCAATATTGCCTACAAGGCCTATTCCCGGAAAACCTTCGATCAATATCGGTTCCTTTGACCTTACCGGTTTCGTTATGATCTCTACATCGATCGCATCATAGTCGTCTGTTTCTGACAAAAAAAATCACCCTCTGTAAAAATATACCCCATCACTACTTCAGTTAATGTTCTTTACACTTACCATACAATTAGAGATTCTCATAGATAAGAACATCGTCTTAGCCCGGAGAACGACATAAATAAGACCGATGATGACAAAAAGAAACCAAAGAAAAAGAGGGATCTTTATGGAAAATACTATAACATATTTCGATGATGTCGGCAAAGGGAACACTGAAAGTGTTGTGAAAATAGCTGCAAAGAGAGCGGAAGAACTGGGGATCAAATACATAGTCCTTTCAAGTACAGAAGGATATACAGCTCTGAAAATGGCAGAAGCAGTTGGGGACAAAGATGTTAAGATCATAGCCATGAGCCACCAGTACGGACTTCGTGAGGATGGTAAGTGGGAAATGAACGAAGATAACATGAAGAAACTTCAGGAAATGGGCGTTGTGGTCACCACACAGTCACACATGTTCTCAGGAGTAGAACGTGCTATCTCAAAAAGACTTGGGGGAGCAAGCCGTGCAGATGTGGTCTCCGATACACTCCGTGCAGTCTTTGGCAAAGGTTTCAAGGTGGCCCTTGAGGTTGTAATGATGGCTGCAGATTCCGGTCATATACCTGTCTCAAAGGATACTGAAATAATAGCTATTGGAGGTACGCGTCAGGGTGCAGATGTAGCACTTGTGGTAAGACCGGCACATTCACAGAACTTCTTCAACATCCAGATTCGAGAGATCCTCGCAATGCCACGTGAAAAGGAAGAGCCTAAATGAAACAAAATAAGACCTTATCAGGTACATATAAAATAAAACAAAAATACGATTTTTAACAACAGGCATCTTTAAGGTGCCATCATTTTTTCTATTGGCAGTTTTATTCAGACATTACCTCAGTTTACTGATTCAGCATCGGTTTTTGTTTCATCTTCGTTTTCGTCTTCTTCAACATCATGTTCATTCTCGCCAGCATCATCCCTGACCTGAACGATATCCCGGGAAAAAACAGAAGATCCGGATGCTTCTTTCTGGAAACTTGAAGTAGCTTTAAGGTTCATTGATGTAAAAGCTACAACTAGAACAAAGGCAAGAATAGCAATTCCGATTATGGTTAAAGTATCCATGTAGTTAAAAAAAGAATGAGTGTCGAAAAGACACTTACTGTGGTTTTTCGTACAATGCAGTCTTTGTCATCTGAGCGCCTTTCTTAGAGTGTGGCTGCCTGAAGACAGAGTCGTTTGCTTTTTCGATCTCACGTGCGTCGACTGCAAGCTGTGCTGCTGCATGCATCATTTCGTGACCGGTTGCTGTTGTGAGCGCGACCTGCTCAATCTCCTTCATCATGAAGCATGCCGGGAAGTTGATCTGTGCGACCTTGTCAGCCATGTGGAGTGCTGCAAGTGCCTTTGCTTTTGCGTATGGGTTGTTGAAACCTGCACGCTCGATGCACTTCTCTGGCTTTGCGAGAATGTGTGGAAGCTCGAGGTCATTTCCAGACTTGCCTTCGTCGACCTGTGTAGCAACTGCATCAAGCTCTTCCTGGATCATCCTGACAACACCACATGTTGAGAGGACTTTCAT
>JBNJIC010000051.1:0-14599 GCA_051749005.1 Halobacteriota archaeon
CCTTTCCTTATGATCGTCCCATTTGCCTTTGTCGGCCTTGATCCAGATGGTCTTTGCTTTCATATGTATAGCCCATTTGACGTTATCATTTAAGTGTTTGTAGTGCTTCCTCGACGGAGAGGGCCTTATGGACGATCTGTGTGATGGCCTTTGTCATCTTTATGGGATCAGGGTGCTGGAAAACGTTTCTGCCAATGGCGACTCCCCTTGCACCTGACTCCATGGCACCGCTGATCATTTCCAGGAACTGCTTGTCGGTCTCGGTCTTTGGTCCGCCTGCAATTACCACAGGTACCGGACATCCTTTAACAACGTCCCTGAATGTGTCAATATCACCGGTGTAGACGGTCTTGATGACGTCCGCACCAAGTTCTGCTCCCACCCTGGCGGCGTGAGCGACCATTTCCGGGTCATGCGGATCTGTTATCTTCTTACCTCTGGGGTACATCATGGAAAGGAGTGGAATTCCCCATTTGTCACACTGCTCGGCGACGTGTCCGAGCTTCCTTAGCTGGTCGGCTTCTGTCTCTGAACCAATGTTCACGTGGATTGACACAGCATCGGCTCCCATTTTCATGGCTTCCTCTACCTTGCAGACAAGGACCTTGTCGTTTGGGTCAGGGCCCAGGGATGTGGAAGCGCTCATGTGTACAATGAGTCCAACATCATGACCGTATCCGCGGTGGCCATGGTATACCATTCCTTTCTGCATGAGGACTGCATCAGCACCTCCTTCTGCTACCTTGTTGATGGAATCTGCAATGTCGATAACCCCTCTGATGGGTCCGTCGGATATCCCGTGGTCCATTGGTATGATGACCATGTTCCTGCTGTCCCTGTGCATAATCCTTTCAATTCGAATCCTTTTACCTATTTCAGCCATATTATCACTCTTGTAATTGATATTTATTAAACCATGTTAGTATGTGACATAGTAGCACAATATACTATTTAAATCTTATTATTTTGTCCCTATTTGAAATCTGGAATAGTCTTATATATAGATTCATCATTTACTGCCAATATCGACTCAACCCGGTGTTGATTCCATCATGAGAGAGTTAAAGATCCTTGTTATCAATAATTATGGCCAGTTCTGTCACCTTATTCACAGAACCGTACGCGATCTGGACATGGACACGAAGATCGTAGCGAACACAACCCCTGTGGAAGAGATACTCGATCAGGAGCCTGACGGCATAATCTTAAGCGGCGGTCCTTCAATGGATCGCGTAGGTCTTTGCCAGGAATACGTGGAGAGCATCGACAGGCCGATCCTGGGCATATGTCTGGGACACCAGCTCATTGCCAGGACCTTTGGCGGCCAGACCGGATCAGGCAATCTCGGCGGGTATGCGGAAATCGATGTGGAGATCCTGGAAGAGGACGACATCCTCAAAGGCCTTGGTCCCAGGACATCCGTCTGGGCTTCCCATGCCGATGAGGTCACAGTACTTCCGGAAGGGTTCCTGCAACTGGCACGCTCGAATATCTGTGATATCGAGGCAATGCGCCATCCTGACAGGCCGATCTATGGTGTACAGTGGCATCCTGAGGTTGCTCACACTGCACAGGGTGAGGAGCTTTTCATGAACTTCTTTGAGGTTTGTGAGAATTACTGAAACATTACTCGTTTTCCCATCGTATAGCAGGAGCAAATTGCTCCCTCTTTTTTCTCTTCTTTTTTAAATATCAGTATTCCTGAAAGTATCCTGCAACAGCAGAGCATCCTCTTCCAGATTCGGACTCTCGCATATCACAAGCCCCTTCACTCCAAATTCCCTGAACGCTGCCATCAGATCAGTATACCTGAAGTCCGACTCCCGGAGCACCAGGTGGTTCTTCTCCCCCTTCACTCCGTACGCTATGCCGGAAACGTGGCAGTGCATATCCTCAATACCTTCTTTGCCCAGGTATTCTTCCACCTTTCCGAGAACGTCCCGGAACTCTTCCAGAGTGTTGAACTTACCCCTGCTTCGTGCGTGCAGATGTGAGAAATCGATGCAGGGCATGACCCCCTCGATAGCTGCCGCCATAATCAAGGTCTCCTCCAGGCTGCCGAACTGCGTCGGTTTGCCGGTTGTCTCCGGTCGAAGCACGGCATTGATGCCCTCGTCCTCAAGTCGCAATGCTAACTTTTCAAGCAGCCTGTTGACCCTTTCCATCACTACTTCACTGTCCTGCTTGTGGTAGTAGGCAGGATGGAATACAATGGATGATGCACCGCAGAGTGCACCTATGCGGGCTGATTGGTAGATACGCTCGACACTGGCATCTATCTTCTCATCTTCTGCGGAATTGAGATTGATGTAATACGGTGCGTGCACACTGAGTGCCATACCCTCTGATTCCGCTGTTGCCCTGACCCTCTCTGCCATACCTTCCTTCATACGCACCCCACGCACGAATTCCAGCTCCATGCACCCCAGGCCAAGCTCACGGACACGCTGTATCCCCTCGACGCTGTTTCTCTTCTTTGCACTGAGGGGTGTACCTGCCGTTCCGAAGAGCAGTTCCTTCATAATATCCCCAGTTTTATCCGAAGCTCCTTTTCCAGCTCCTCTGAGACCTTCTCTCTTACCATGTCAAAGAAGGAATCCACATCCTCTTCATCAAGGGACCGGATGTCCTCCTTGCCCTCCATTGCGAGGCCTGCAATGTATTCCGCTTCTTCAGGGTCCAGTCTCTCCAACCTCTCTCTGAAGTCATCCGAATCCTCTGCGATCTTGTGGGATATCGGTCTGAGTATGAAAGGATATGGGTGTCCCATCTCGGACATATGCGTCCCGCCGTTCTCTGGTGCAAGTTTATTGAATATCTTCTTGTCAATTTCTGAAAATTCTCGTCCCATGAGATTTGATTATGTGGTGAGTGATATAAAATCATGTCCTTTTTTTGGGATATGTGATTCTATTTCTGATCGATTTATTACATAAACGATAGCTTAAGGCTATACTTGTTTGTATTCAAACCAACAATCTGATTCTTCAACACACGCATTTATATAACATTATTTATTAATATTCACCTTGGGAGGTTGTTGATGATGTGCATCTTGCAATTATTATCAAAAGAGTATGGGGTGTGTCAATGAGTGTTGTGGCAGCCATTCCTGCATATAATGAAGAGGTTAATATCAAGCACATCATTAAAAGAACGAAGCTCTATGTGGATCACATAATTCTTGTTGATGATGGGAGTAGTGATGCTACCGCCTATATTGCTAAGAATATGGGTGTAAAGGTCATCAGGCACGGGGACAACCTGGGCAAAGCCGCTGCCTTGCAAACAGCTTTTGAAGAAGCAAAAAAACTAAATCCCTCCGTGCTGGTTAGCCTCTATGCTAATGGTTTTCACAATCCTGACGACATTCCTGCAATATTGAACCCTGTGCTTTCCGGGGATGTGGATGTTGTGAACGGTGCTTATGTCACTTCGTCAGGCACTGGTTTAGATAATACTTTTGAGGATGTGGAGGACCGAGGGAATGGTCAGTTCTTCATGTCAAGTGGGTTCCGTGCTTATTCCTCAAAGACATTAGATGCCTTCAAGTTCACAAAGAGTGACGATATGATCGAGCTCGAGTTGATCGATGATGTTATTAATTCTGGTTTTAAGGTGCGTGAAGTACCTATCAAAATAATAGATCCGGTCAAGAGGGAGTTGCTGGCAAGCAAGAAAATCGGTGTGGTAGTTCCAGCATATAATGAAGAGAAGCTTATAAAAACTACCATTGAAGGGATCCCTCAGTATATTGACCGGATATATGTGGTAAATGATGCAAGTACTGATAATACAGCAAATGTTATTGAGACACTGAACGATCCCAGGGTTTTCGTGATAACACACGAGATCAATAAAGGTGTGGGTGCTGCAATTGTCAATGGCTACAAACAGGCACTTAAGGAAGAGATGGATGTCGTTGTTGTTATGGGGGGGGATAACCAGATGAACCCTGCACAGCTGCCAAAATTGCTGATCCCAATTATCGATGGCAGGGCGGATTATACCAAAGGCAACCGCCTGTTCAGTGATGAATACCGTGGAGGTATGAGCGGATTTCGCCTTTTAGGTAACTCAATGCTAACTTTCATAACTAAGATAGGTAGTGGCTACTGGAATATTATGGATCCGCAGAACGGTTATACAGCTATAGCAAAAGAGGCAATGCATGAGAGGGGTCTGGATGAGATCTACACATACTATGGTTACTGCAACCACATGCTTGTGAGATTGAATGCCTTTGGGTTTAGGACCATTGATGTGGTCATGCCTTCACGATACGGCCAGGAGAAATCAACGATCAAGTATGGTCCATACATAGCCAGGGTTTCTATGATGCTGTTAAGGAAGTTCCTCTGGAGGCTGAAGATGAAGTACATGATACTCAATTTCCATCCTCTGGTCCTGTTCTACATAATCTCCATGGCATTTCTCCCTGTAGGTGTGCTGTTTGGTCTGGCACTGATCATAGCCTGGCTGATGCAGTGGACAGTATCTTCGAACCTGGTCATTCTGGATGCCTTAATCCTTATATCAGGTGCTCAATTCCTGCTATTCGCAATGCTTTTCGATATGCAGGAGTCAGACAAGGACCTGAGGGGCTTAGGTTCACGTTCTTTAGAAGGTGAAATTGAATGAGTTTACTTTTGCCTGAGATATTGCTGTGTGGTGATAAATGATGCTTATTATTGATGGTCACGATTTCACTATCTCTAAGTTTCAATGCCTCTGTGAATCTATAGCTACAACTTATCCAACGATCACAATGGCAGAATATATGAATAAAGAACATCCTGCCAGGTTCGTTCTTATGCGCCATGATGTTGACCGGATGCCGGGACATGCACTGGAAACCGCGCGTATAGAGCATGAACTGGGCATCAGGGCTACATACTATTTCAGATCGATAAAAAGTGTGTTCAAGCCCGAAATAATGAAGCAGATCCTGGATATGGGTCATGAGGTCGGTTACCACTACGAGACATTAAGCGAGGCAAACGGTGACCCCGAAAAGGGAATTGAATTGTTCCAATATCATCTTCGGGAGTTCGAAGATATCTGTAAAGTAAAAACAATATGTATGCATGGCAGACCCCTTTCTAAATACGATAATAGGGATCTTTGGAAGACTTATGATTTTAAAGATTATGGTATAATTGGTGAAGCCTATCTTTCTGTTGGATCGGAATTAAATTATTTTTCAGACACAGGCAGAAGCTGGAATCATAAAAACAGTCTGAGAGATTTCATTCCCAACAAGACTGAAGGCTTAGTCGCAGATACAACGGATGACCTGATCGACCTGATCGGTAGTGGTGAATTGGAGAATCTTTATATTCTTACGCATCCGGAGCGCTGGTCATTGAATATGGTTGATTGGGGGCTGTATTTTGGTATGGATATGGCATTCAATGTGGGTAAGAAGGTTATAGCTGCGGTGAGGACATGAGGATCTTATTCAATATGGCACATCCCGGGCAGATCCACTTATTCAAAAATGCGATATGGGCTCTTGAAAGACGGGGGCATGTTTGTAAGATAACAACGGTTGACAAGGATGTTTCTTTACATTTGCTTAGGGCATATGGATTCGAATATGATGTTGTTGGAAGTGCAAAACCTTCCTTATTCTCAAAAGCCACTGAGTTGCTGAAAATAGAATATAATCTGTACAGGATCGCAAGATCATTCAAACCCGATATTCTGGTTGGTGGAGTTGGTAATGCCTATGTAGCTCATGTAGGTAAGATCATCCGAAAACCTTCCATTGTTTTTGATGATACTGAACATGCAAAAATTGAACACATGTTAACTGATCCTTTTGCATCTGTTATATGCACTCCGTCCTGCTACAGGCTTGATCTTGGGGATAAACAGGTTCGATATAATGGCTATCATGAACTAGCATACCTTCATCCGGATTACTTCACTCCGGATCCGGATGTTCTGTCTGAACTCGGGTTAGATGAAGATGACACTTTTATTATTCTACGCTTTGTTAAGTGGGATGCAGAGCATGATGTTGGACATCATGGTATCCGGGACAGGATCGAATTCGTAAACGAACTCGAGAAATACGGGCGTGTGTTGATAACTTCTGAAGGTGAGATGGACAATTCATTAAAAAAAGACCGTATTAACGTATCTCCTGATCGATTACATGATCTGCTATATTATGCAAGTCTGTATGTTGGGGAAGGAGGAACCACTGCTGTTGAAAGTGCAATACTGGGAACTCCCTCTATTTATGTTTCATCTCTTGTTGGGACTATGGGTAATTTAACTGAGCTTGAAGAAAAATATGGGTTGCTATTAAATTACAGTGATCCTGACAAAGCCCTGGAGAAAGCAGTCGAAATGATACAGGATCAGGACATCAAAGCGGAGTGGAACAAGAAGCTTGAAAAATTATTTTCCGATAAGATCGATGTTACTGCATTTATGGTTCGGTATATAGAGAGCTTCAGTATCTAACTTACGTACATTTAAAGTATAAATCTCAATTTTTCTGGCACAAATTCAGGTATTAAAGTATAGTTCCACGGCATTATTTGAGTATATCTTGTTGTTCCTTTGTTCGTATACATTGAGTTGAATTTGATTTTCAGATGTCGGGAAGTAATCTCCTTCTTCAAACGATAGCTTTGTATCTAAAAATTGCTTTTCTCTGATCAGTATGTATCCTTCGTAATCAGGGATCCCCTCATAGGCGTTTATTATATCACTCTCATAATAAGGAAGTCCAAGTGCATCGGATTCTTCATATTCTTCTTGTGTAAAGTATCTGGATGTCTCATAATCTGCATATATTGTAGATCCAAATGGAACATGACCGGTAACATGATCATATCCTATCAATTCTTCTTCAATGAAATGCTTGCGATTTGTATCCGATTTAAAATAATTGGAATCTTCTGCATTTGATATTATGGAATAAAATGAGAATATGCTGAATAAGATCAACACTATCATAAAAGCAGAACGCATCTTGATATTTTTAGATGCCATGTAATATATTAATGTTAATATACCTGCACTCATGACGAATGCCATAAAGGGAGCAAGCATTAGCATAAATCTATCAAACCTGAATAAATCCATGGATTGCCATAACAATTGAATCGGGTTGGGTGTGTATAGAACGAGTGTGGATAAAGCAAACAAACTAAATACACGAGCATATCCTTTATTTTTGTTCCATAGCAGATATCCGATACCTATCAGGGCAAAAAACAAAAAGATAGAAGAGTCAATGTGGCTGGCTAAGAATGACCATTCATTTCCAGCTTGAACAGTGCTTCTTACTACCGGAGTTTCCATATACTCTGGTCTTATATGTGATTCTATCAGACTTTGCGTAAATGCATAGGCACCATAAATCCAGTACCCAACAAATGTAACATTTAGTAACAAGAAATAATTATTACTTATATATATTTTATTACTTGCAATTCGTTCGCATACCATCAGAATAAGTATCAGGACCGCCATTTGAATTATTGAGACCTGATGTACAAGTATGATAAATATCCCTACAAATATTGCAAGGGTCCTGTAAATGGCTGCTTTTTTTTGGCCATACCCCATATATATCAGGTATATCATTGTGAGAAATCCTATGTATGCTGCAGCTCTGGTTATTGCATATGCTCCATAGAATATTACCACCGAAGTTACTGAGTAGATTAAACAGGTAAGGAGCGATATGCGTGAATCTCGCGTTGTCAGAGTAAAAAATTTATAAACAAAACCAATCAGGGCCACATAAAATGGAATTGATACCATGAAAAGAGCGGTCTTTAGATCTAAACCCAATAAATATGAGCTTTCAGAAATCAGTATATGGTATAATGGGAAGTTCGCATACAATGTGGAGTAACTCACTGGTATTGTGTGACCAGACAGGTATGTGATATTGGCTGCATATAAATGAAGCAAAGTATCAGTCCACCCAAAATATAGTGGATACTTTAATGTCATCCCGCAGATAATACAGGCCATAAGGATTGTTATTTCAGATAATATTACCAATGCGTTCGCATCTTTTGAAAAGATCTGCGTAAATATCAGAGAATATAATATCAATATCAGTAGAAAATAATACCATGGCCTAAATGGAATTAACAACAATATCACTATGGATACATTTAACAATATTCCAAAAAAGGCAATCAAAGTCCTTTGTTTGATCCCTAATGCATTTGATGAAGAAGTTTTCTCGACTTTTTTTTTATTATATATCCTCACTAAAAGTAATGATGCTATAATTCCTGGAAGCCCCGTCGCAAGACCTCTTATTGCATAATCAGGCCTGTTTATGGCAAAAGCTAATAAAAAACCACTTACCACCGCCAGGATTATCAGGAAAGGTAATACATGCGCAAAAGCGTGTATTCTCTCCTCTTTTGAACTGAATTTAGAAAAATATGAGCCCATATGTACCTTCTATATTGATCATTTATTAATGTCTTGAATATCCGCAATCAGTCCGGATTGGTCAATAATAGCATCCCAAGTAAAATTCCGGGAGAGTTCCCGGTTGTTAGTACATATCTTGTCATATAGTTCTTGATTGTTCAGGATTGTATTGACCTTTTCAGCCAGGTCTTTCGGATTACCGGACTCGTATAACAGACAACTTTGATTTTCAATTAACCATGATTCCCTTCCCTTGACATCTGAAACTATGATCGGTTTCCCGGCTGCAATATATTCTTTTGCTTTTCTTGATGAGAAATAATCCGGATAAAGGGAATGCTTGTCCTCTTTATCATATGGAAGTATACAAATATCAAATTTGTGCAATAGTGCATAAA
Organism: Halobacteriota archaeon; assembly: GCA_051749005.1. Taxonomy (GTDB): domain Archaea; phylum Halobacteriota; class Methanosarcinia; order Methanosarcinales; family Methanosarcinaceae; genus Methanococcoides. The sequence continues at coordinate 8,820 of JBNJIC010000051.1, forward strand.
CATCTTCCCTTTGAAGTTTTCCCGTAAAAATTACGTTTTCAAGATCCCCATATTTGTTCATGATGTGGTCGGCTTTATACCCCTTCCCAATAATCACTCCTGTGCAACTGTCTGTATATTCCAAACATTCGCACACGTCCCCTATTTTCATGAATTGTTCCCAGTTACCAATAAATCCAATTATCCTTTTATTGTCGGGTAATTTTATCGGACATTCATGGGAAGTATCATTTATTTTATCGATGTCAATACCATTGGGTAAGTATATGCATTTATCTTTGTATTCTTCTATCTGGGCGATAACCCCTCCGCTTACCACAATTATCTTGTCTGCCAGATACAGTGACAGTCTTTCAATATGGTCAACAAAGAATGCCCTTAAATGTCGATCTTGCTGAATTAATTCATTTTTATATTTTCCATGATAATCCGTATATATCCTTATATTAAGGATCTTTAAAAAAGGATATAACAAGATTGTATCATATCCTCTTATAACAACATAGTCTGCTTTTTTTGAAGCTATTTGCCATAGTGAAAGAAACGTTATTTGAAGCTTAAATAGCATTCCTTTCAAAAGTCGAAATTTTCCTCTTACTGGTATTATGGGTTTAATAGGGATCAGATTTTCCCATTCAATCTTTTCGTTTTCATTTTCTTCCATGATTATATATGTGTCTGGAAACTCTTCCCTGAGCTTCCTGAATATGTATAGTGCTCTTGAAGATTGAACAATGCTGAATGAAAATTTCGCACTCATTAATATAACTATGCCTTTTTGTTGTTTCATGAAATCAGCTTTCTTATAGGTATATATTGCATTTTAGGTATTTATATATTTTTTATAAAAGGTATAACTTGATAAGTGCTGGTGAAATCCTATTCTCTGATTACTATGCTTAATTGCATTTTGATGTTCGGAAGGATTATTCGCAACTTTTAGATAAAAAAGATTATATTTGCGTAAACTTTTATGTATATATGCTGACATCTGAAGCGGAATCATAATATTCGTGATCTCACATTCCCTTTATTTCGCCAGGCATGTGATTCAGTAGCCAGAACTTATTCAAATGTGATCGTAGTGGTGGCTCATAATCTCAACTTGATGTTCTTTACAGGGATCAAGCTGTGTGATTCTTACAATAAGTAATGTTCTGACCATTTATCAAATATAGATGCGTAAAATCGAGGTAATGTAATGTCAAGTTTCATCAACAACGTATCAAAATTGGTATTTGGGAGTTTGATGGCACAGGCACTGGGGATCCTGCTATATCCGGTCATTGCCAGGATATACTCTCCTGCTGATTTCGGGGTATTTCAACTTTTTCTTTCTATCTCAATGATTGTCACTATATTCACCTGCCTTTCTTATGAGCTATCTATTATGCTCCCGAAAGATGATGAAGACTCCGCTAACATAGTTGCACTTTGTATAATTCTTCTCACACTTATGTCTCTGATTATAGGTTCTGTATTTGTACTTATCCCGGAGCAGATAGGCAGTCTGCTGAATGCCCCTCAACTTTCCGGGTACCTTATGTTCGTGCCTCTGATTGTATTCTTAAATTCCCTTTTTTTTGTTCTGAACTATTGGACATCCAGAAGGGTCAATTATGGTGTCATTGCAACAGCAAGGGTCGTTAATTCATTGTCATCCAGGGTTGCACAGATCGGGATCGGTGTAGTCAGAACATCACCTGTGGGATTGATATTTGGTTATTTATTCGGGTATCTGCTGGCAGATCTTCTTATGTTAATGAAAGTGAGGTCAGATCTGAACCTTTTCAAAAAAATATCCCTTAAGGACATGCGAAGGCTGGCGATCAGGTATAAAAGATTTCCAATATTTTCGGTTTGGTCTCAAATTACAAATGTTGTCTCCCTTCAATTGACACCGTTCATGCTTGTATATTTCTTTAGTTCTACCGTCGTTGGATACTATTCGATGGCAAATCAACTGCTGGTCCTACCTCTGACATTGATAGGAGGTGCCACAAGTCAGGTGTTTTTCCAGAAGGCAAGTGAAGTGAAAAACATTACCGGCAGTCTGAAGAATATATTGGGTGATGTTCACAGGAGACTGATCTCTATTGGTGTATTACCCATGATAATATTCATGGTCATCGGTGAAGACCTGTTCAGTTTCTTTTTGGGAGAAAACTGGTATACTGCCGGGATCTATGCCAAGATCCTGGCACCGTGGATATTTTTGCGATTTATATATGCTCCGATATCTTCCGCTTTCAATATACTTGAAAAACAAAATGTAGGATTGGGTTTTAACCTCGCCTTTGTCATTTCTATCTTTACCGCTCTCTATATCGGAGGTAGTTACGGGGATCCGATAATAGCACTTACTTTACTTTCGACCACTGCGGTGCTGTTGTGGGGAACTGCTAATCTCTATATATTAAGGATCTCTGATGTCCGATGCATCGAAGAAATTAAAAATCTGGCAGAATACCTGGGAATAGCCGTTGCGATCTGTCTTCCTTTAATTGTTGTGAAGTACCTCTCTTTGTCGGTATATGTCATCTTCTTTGTTGCATTCGCAGTAACTTTTGCCTATTATATGGTAGTTATCTCCAGGGATCCTATACTTAAGGATCAATTATATGGAATATTAAAGACAATTAAGAATAAGTTATGAATTTATTATGAAAATCAACAATCTGATTAAAAGGTAAAGTAATGGATCTGTAAAGTCCTTATTTATAGTTCAATGTAATTGTGATAAGATGATGGGGATGAGAAAGACTACTATCTCAATAGTGTTTATAGTGGCATTTGTTCTTTTATTTGCTCTGTTAGTGGATCCTACGCCCGATTTACCAGGTTTATCCGATGAACCGGTATATGTTGCTACAGATGGCAGTGGCGACTTTAATTGTGATGGTTCAGATGACCAGTTCCAGATAAACAGTGCAATGGACTTCGTAGCAAGCAATTCAGAATATAGAACTGTTCATCTGAAAAGCGGTACTTACGTTATAAGCGATACTATCTTTATTCATAATGATACAATACTTGAAGGTGAGCCAGGGACTGTCATCAAATTAAAGGATGAATGTAAATGGCCTGCTGAGAAAGGTTTGATCGAACCCTCAGGCAGAGGTACTAATGGTTTTACGATACGTGACCTTGAAGTGGACGGGAACTTTGAGAGTCAAACCTATATCATATCACAGATGGGTGAACCGGGTATACACGGACGTGGATATCTTGATCTCTTCCTTGCTTCCGATGGTGTGAATGGAGACCACAGCGCTCCATACAACTTTGAGATCTATAACATGTACTTCCATGATGGTGCAAACGATGGTATCAGGATCAAAGGGGATGGATCAGATTCTGGCATGAAGATCCACAATAACACCTTCTATCGGACAGGTCATGACGATATATTCATTATGCAAACAAAGAATGTACATATCTATAACAATGATTTCACATGGCTCTATGGGGATTGTGGAGTTCGCATAGAGGACAGCAGCGATGTTGTGATCACAAACAATGAGCTTTATACAAAAACATCTAATCCTCGCGGCTTATCTGGAATTTATTTATCACTTACTTGCAGCGATTTCACATGTAAAAATTATACCATTGCATATAATATAATAAAAGATGTTCAGGAAATGGGTATTGTAGTTTGCAACCGTGTTACAGGTACTCCGTCACTTGATAGGGCAAGTGATCTTTATATCCATCATAATCTGATCTACGACTCGATGGGTTATGGCTCATACAGTGGCGGGATTCAGCTTAATGGATGGCATAATACTGTTATCGAAAACAATGTGATCGATGGCTGTAATGGTGATGGTATCATTACCAGGAATAGATTTGAAATGGGTGAGACCACCGGCTACAAGATATATATCAGAAATAATGTCATCAGTAACACTGCTTATAACATTGGTTTCTCACCAAGTGGTTATGGGATCAATAATTATCTTGACTCAAGACATGATTTTATCCTGGAAAACAACAATTTGTGGAACAACGAAAAGGGCAATTATCGTAATGTAGGCTCACATTCCACCGACCTCAATGTAGATCCATTGTTCGTTGATCGGGGAAATCATGATTACCGTCTAAAACCGAATTCACCGATCATTGATGCAGGCATGGGTGTCTATGGTAATGCAGATCCCACACTTGATCCAGGTAATAAAGTAACTTTTATGAAAACGATCGGTGATTCTGGAGACATTTTCGAAACATCCGGGACTGTTTCCGACAGACCCACCGAGTCTTTAGACATAATACGAGGCACAGCTACGATCGATGGTGATCTCAGTGATTGGAAAAATATAGAAGGGATTACAATTAGAGGTGTTTCAGACAGAGAGTCGCAAGAGGACAATACAGCAACAATAAAGGCAATGTATGATGACACATACCTCTATTTTGGGTATGATGTGACAGATACATCCCTGTGGGCAGACAGGTCCGATGATGATACAAGTCTGCATTTAGATGACAGTGTTGAGGTATATCTTGACACATTGCACAACAACGGGACTGTGATGCATACCGATGACTACCACTTTATCATAAACCTTAATGATGCAGTGGTAGATGATGTGGGCACTGGTGGTGAAAAGGATTACAGTTACAACAGCAACATTCTCAGTAGTGTGAAGTTGCAGGGAAGTAAGAACGATGGCCGTGACATGGATAAGGGCTACATTGTTGAGGTTGCAATACCATGGAGTGACATAGGCGGACCCTCTTCAAGTGACATTGTTGGTTTGTTTTTGGCTATAAATGATGTGGATGATGTAGGTGATGTATATCTCTCTAATTGGTGCAATCTTACAGGTTCCTACGCTTCACCTGAAGACTGGGGAGATGGGATAATTATAAGATAATTTTAAATCCTATCGGTAGCAGGGTACTTAATGATGTATGATGCTACCGGCAAGTGGTTATATTGATGTGTAAAACAGTCTTTTGAAAGATCTATGCGTGATGTCTGAGATGTTCTCTTTTCTATTTGTATCAATTGTTTCCAAAATCGATAAAGAATTCTTTTGACCGGTGTATCACAATATTAAAAAATGTATGCCCGCTTTACAGAACCCCTCTGTCGGGATCTATAGGCGAAGGGATAAATTCGTCCTCCTCCTCCTGCGGACCAGATGAATTATCCTGATTGACAAAATGATACATATATGTCCGTTTGTGCTTCCTTTTGACCCGGATCCGTTTTTTCATAATTTCATCCATTTCCTGATCAATCGACCAGAACAATGTTCCGGCAACATTATGTCTTTTGTTCATATCGATAGAGAACGCGATCAACGATAGCAGTATGCCTTCTTTGAACTTTGGTATGTATGCATCTTTTAGTTGCATGATCTTAATATCTTTTTCAGGGTATTCGATATCAACGACAAAATATCCCACCAGTTCATTATTTCGGGTATCGGTGCACTTGATCACATGCCTTTTTTCAGCGACAGCCTCTGAGAAATATAGCCATTTCAGTGTCTTTGCATCCCTGCTGATCGTTGTTGTCTTTTCTTTTCGATTTTTCTTCCATAATTCTGTGAACGAATCATCACAATCCGTACACAGAAAACATTTGTAATGATCAGTCTGTACCTTAAATTTTCTTTTATCCGTGAACCATTGAATAAAAGGTGAGATCAGCTTTACTAGTATCAATGAAACTTTTATTAAAGAAAGTAAAATGTTTGATTCTGTTTTCGTTCTTGCATAGAAATCAAGCATTTTACCATAATCCCGAATGTACCAGTACTCCA
>JBNJIC010000052.1:0-14314 GCA_051749005.1 Halobacteriota archaeon
AGTAGTTTGCCCGATGTGTTCACCAAAGGAACCAGTGGGACATGACATTTTAAGACCGGGACAGAACCCAGTGGTCCAGTGCCACGAATGCGGAGCAGTACACCCCACCACCATCGAAGAGAAAAAGTCCGTTAAAACCAAGGTTATCGTAAGTAAGGGTGACGTTTCTTTCACGCTTCATACCAAAATCGAGTCCAGCGACATGATATATGTAGATGATGAGCTTATAGTTGATGATGAGGAGGAAGATGAAGTATATCCCATCATTGTAACATCAATAGAAGCAGAAGGTCGCCGTGTTGAAAGGGAAAAGATCGAAAATATTGATGCGATCTGGGGACGTGCAACCGATGAGGTAAACACAAAGATATCGATAAAGATCCGTAACGGATCCACTTCTGTTGAAAAAAGAGTATCCGGAGAATTTGAGTTCATTGTAGGCGAGACATACAATGCTGAAAGGAAGGATTTCCAGATCACAAAGATCAAAATAAGAGGAGGAGGATTCCAGTCCCGTAAAGGAGACAGGGTTCCCGCCAAATATATCAAGCGCATCTTTGCTACCGAAGTGCGTAAGAAAGGATGGGGAGAGGCTAAGACTTCATGGAGTGCGAAGAGAAAAGGAAGATATTGATAAATTCGCTTAAAGCAAACGGGATATGTGAAAGAGTACTTGATGCTATGATGCGTGTCCCAAGACACTTTTTTGTACCTGATGACTATCAGGAGTCGGCATATATGGACATGCCACTTCCTATCGGACATAACCAGACCATATCCGCACCTCATATGGTAGCGATCATGTGTGACCTGCTGGACATTACCGAAGGGATAAAGATCCTGGAAGTCGGATCAGGATCCGGCTACAATGCAGCGGTTATGGCAGAGCTTGTGGGAGAGAAAGGTCACGTATATACTATTGAGCGCATACCTGAACTTGCCTGTTTTGCAGAAGAGAAACTTAAAAAGGCAGGATACAGGAATGTCACAGTGATCCGGGCCGATGGTTCCTGCGGCCTTCCTGAACACGCACCATATGACCGCATCAGCGTAACCTCTGCAGCACCGGCAGTTCCGCGTCCTCTTATTGATCAGCTGGCAAGAGGAGGTATAATGACCATTCCTGTAGGTAACGGAGACCAACAGCTCATAGAAGTAAGAAAAGATGTGGAAGGTAATGTAAATTACGAAGTATGGGGAGGAGTTATTTTCGTTCCGCTAATTGGAGAATATGGATATTGAACATATTGTCCAGAGAAACTATTAAAAATATAACACACCGGGATCAACCTGTCTTTAACCTTAACTATATATACATCTGATTGTTACTATATACCCATATATAGCAATGACCTCAAAGATTGGTGATCAATATCGAAACCAGAAAGATACAGCAGACCGGTGGTTCCACGTACATCGTGTCCCTGCCGAAGAAGTGGGCCGAACGTTCAGGGATTACAACCGGTTCACAGGTTACACTTCAACCACAACAGGATGGTACCCTCAGCATTGCAGCCGAAGGACATAAGCAGAATCCAAAAAAGAAGAACGTAATCGACGTGAACGGATGCCTTGGGGATGAACTTGTAAGACTTCTGATAGCAGCCTATATCTCCGGATCAGACATGATAGAACTAAGGGCTAACAGAATACAGGTAGATCAGAAAAAGATCATAAGGAGTGTCTGTCACAAGCTTATCGGCCCGGAGATCATTGAGGAGACAGCAAACTCAGTGTTGATCCAGGACCTTCTGAATCCCAGCGAGGTTTCGATAAGGAAAAGTGTCAGAAGGATGTTCCTTATTTCAAATTCAATGCTAACTGATGCAATGCAGGCACTGAAAGAGCAGGACCATGACCTTGCACTTGATGTTATTGAACGTGATGACGAAGTTGACAGGCTTCACCTACTGATTTCAAAGCAGTTCCGAACGGTACTTCGGGGAAGTCGTCTGCCGGACACATCCAAAACCACAATAGATGAATACCATGACCTGCGTCTTTCTTCCAGTTCACTGGAACGTATCGCAGACCATGCACTCAAAATAGCAAAGACCGCAACCATACTTGAGGATCCTATACCAGAAGATACCATGGAGCTTATCGAAAGTGCCTATATGATATCAATTGCCATGGTCGAAGATGCTATCGATGCATTGTACAACCAGAACACGGACCTTGCCAATAAAGTAATAGCTAAGGTCGATGGAACAAAAGCAAGGATTAATGATCTTAACTCATCACTTCTTGAACTTGAATCGCCTGAAGCTATAGTATCCCTGGGGACCGTAGCAGATAGTATCGACAGAATAGGAGAGTATGGTGCTAATATTGCAGAATTTGCCATCAACCTTTCGATGGCCATGGCACAGAACAAATAATATTAGACAAGCAGATCAGAATTAATAGTACTTATTTGGGATCAAGCGATTATTTATAAGGTATAAGTAATATCAAACCATCATATCTTTTATAATAATCACATTCTTATTCAGAGGGATTTAATGGGCGTAATACGATCTTTTAAGAAAAATTTTTCATCTTTCTTCAGAAAGCTGTTCAACAAAAAGAATGCAAGGATAGGGATATATGGACCACCTAATGCCGGGAAGACAACTCTTGCGAACAGGATATTAAGAGACTGTACCGGTGATGCCATGGGTTCGGTTTCACACATTGCTCACGAAACCCGCCGTGCAAGACGCCGGGAAGGAGTCACAATAAATTCCAATGGCGGTTCCATCAGCCTGGATATCATTGATACTCCCGGACTTGCAACAAAGATCGATTTCCATGAGTTCATGGAAATGGGAATGGATGAAGCAGAGTCCAAAAGGAGAGCAAAGGAAGCTACAGAAGGTGTCATTGAAGCCGTTAAGTGGCTTGAGAACCTGGATGGTGTCATCCTTGTGATGGATGCTACGGAAGATCCATACACACAGGTAAATGTAACAGTTATAGGCAACATGGAAGCAAGAAGACTGCCACTGCTGATCGTTGCAAACAAGGTAGACCTCCCGGAATCATCCCCTTCCACGATTAGGGATGCATTTCCACAGCACCCAATGGTAGCTATATCCGCCCTTGAAGGAAAGAACATTGACACTTTCTATGATGAACTTGCCAAGAGGTTTGGGTGATTGCTATGCAGGGTATTCAAATGGACCTTGTCTCAGAGGACAGGCTTGCAAAGATGCCTCCTGTTGAGAAGATCAGATTCATCATAGATGAAGTAAAGAGCGGCAAGATCCTTGTTCTTGAGAAAGGTCTTACTCCTGAGGAAGAAGCAACCCTTATCGAAATGACCATGACACAGATTCAACCAGATGACTTTGCAGGTATTGAAATGGAAAGTTACCCATCTCAAACAGATGGCTCATTCCTCGGAAAGCTGTTCAAGAAAAACACGCCGCGTACACGCCTTACTGTAATTGGCCCTGCAAACAAGCTAAAAACGCTTAAAAAAGACCGTGACATGATAAGCGCACTTGTTTCAAATAAATAAGCATGTGGGACAGTAATGGAAAATCTTGAAGACAGATCCAGAAGCGGCTCCTCATCCCATTCACTTTCATCCTGTGAGATAGGGAGTGACAATGTGGATGTGGTCTGCACTTATGGAAAAATATCGGTCTGGTTCGGACGCCAGACCCCCGATCTGGTTGTAGGTCAGACACTTATTGCAATTTCAAAAGTTGAAAAATCAGCTGTTTACGAGATAGAGCTTATCTGTGATTTTGACTCGATAACCAATTATGAGAGCAACGGATATGTGCTGGTCTCATACGCAAAGACAGATAATGGATATCGAGCCATGTTCAATATCCCTTTCCATAACAACAAAGCTTTGTTCCATCTGGCAGAGAACATTATCATAGAGCTGAAGACAGATGATGTTATCCTTGACATCTACTGGAACGGTGATGATTCTGATATATCAAAATTAACTGACGAATTCAGGAAGATAGAAGGCTGGGACATAAAAGAGGTTATATACAAAGAGTAAAGTAAGCGCTGATACCTGAACTTGAAGTGCGGGAGGAATATAATTTATGAAAGATACAATATCTTCAATAGAGTGCGAACATCTGATCTCATCCATAGAACTGATGGCACATCATCTTGAAAGTGTTGCCAAAAACCTTGACAAGGAAGACATCAGGCAGATGATAACGACAATTATGGAAGCTGAAAACATCTTTGTCATGGGCGCAGGTCGCTCCGGCCTTGTAGGAAAAGCATTTGCAATGCGTCTGATGCACCTTGGCCTGAGATCCTATGTAGTGGGAGAATCAACCACTCCTGCAGTACGTAACTGCGATGCTGTAATTGCCATATCAGGATCCGGAGAAACAAGATCAATATCAGATCTTGGAAGGATAACAATAGAGATCGGTGCAAAGCTCATCACAGTTACATCAAACAAGAACTCAACGCTCGGCCACCTTTCCGATACCACAGTGGAGATCATGGGAAGGACAAAGAACGATATCGGAGGATACCTCGAAAGGCATATGCGAGGAGAATATTCACACCTGACACCACTTGGCACATCCTTTGAGATCTCATCCCTTGTTTTCCTGGATGCACTGGTAGCAGAACTTATCTCAATTACCGGAGCTTCAGAGGACGACCTGAAATCACGTCACGCCAAGCTCGAGTGAAGAGGCATTAACATGAGTGGCAAAGAATTTGCAAAAAGGGTCCTGGATGTTGACATCTCCGGCATCAGGAAGATGTTCGAAGCCGCAGGTTCAGATGCTATCAACCTGGGCCTTGGACAGCCCGATTTTGAAACCCCTGCACACATACGACAGGCAGCCATCGATGCCATAAATGAGGGATTTACAGGATACACCTATAGCTCAGGCATCGCTGAGCTCAGGGAAGCATTAAGCAACAAGTTCAGGCAGGACAATCATTTTGAGGTCAGCCCGGAAGAAATCATTGTCACATCTGGAGCATCCGAAGCACTTGAAATAGCACTTGCAGCGCTTGTCAACCCCGGGGACGAGGTAATGATCTCAGATCCCGGGTTCGTATCCTACAATGCACTGACAGGATTCATGGGGGGAAAGGTAATTGGAGTTCCACTGGCCGAAGAACTGACCATGGAACCTGAATACGTTCTTGAGAGGATCACGCCAAAAACAAAGGCAATCATTGTGAACTCACCCTGTAACCCCACAGGAGGAGTGCTTTCAAAGGCAGATGTGAAAGCATATGCAGATATTGCAGATGACCACAACATAACCCTCATTTCTGACGAGGTCTATGAGTACTTTATCTACGAAGGAGAACATGTCAGTCCTGCACAGTTCACTGACAATGTTATCACCATCAATGCAGTTTCAAAAACATACTCCATGACCGGATGGCGTGTAGGCTATACTGCTGCAAACCAGAAATACACAGAGCAGATGCTCAAAGTTCACCAGTACGTGCAGGCCTGTGCAAATTCAATTGCACAAAAAGCAGCACTTGCAGCCATCACCGGACCACAGGGATCTGTGTTCGAGATGAGAGATGAGTTCAAGAGACGCCGGGATGTACTTGTAAAGGGTATCAATGAACTTGGCATGGAATGTGAAACACCAAAGGGCGCATTCTACATGTTCCCGAAGGTGGATAACAGTACAGAAGTTGCTACAAAAATGATATCTAACGGTGTCGTGGTAGTTCCGGGAACCGCCTTTGGACAGAATGGTGACGGTTACATAAGAATCTCTTATGCCACATCCATGGAGGACATAAACAGGGCACTTGAGATAATGAAAAAAGTACTTTGATCAGTCAAGAGCAAACTGATCTTCTTCATTCTCTTTTTTATTCTCATCGATCATTTCGACAAGACGGTCTACAATAGAGTCAATGTTCTCACCGGTAGTTGTGGACATTTTCATATCTACGAAATCCGGCATCACGAACCTTTCATGATCTGCCTTGTTAGCCACAACATAGACCGGAAGGTCAAAGTTGCGGACAACTTCATCAAGCAGGCGTTTCTGTTCAGCTATTTCATACCCACAGGTCTCACTTGCATCAAGGATAAAGAGCATAACAGCATCCAAATACTTGATCGCAGTAATTGCCTGCTTTTCCACATCATTGCGCTCAGACATCGGCCTGTCCAGAAGACCAGGAGTATCAAGCACCTGATATCGGTCATATCCTCTCATAAAGTGACCGATGAGGACGCCTTTGGTGGTAAAAGGATATGATGCAACTTCCGGCCTTGCCCCTGTAACCATTGAGACAAAACTGGATTTACCGACATTTGGATAGCCAGCCACTACAATGGTAGGTTCATCGCGCACATCAGGTAGCTGTCTTAACAGATTCCGGGCATTGTTGAGAAAAATGAGATGTTTGTTTACTGTTGACATGACGGAGGCCATACGCCCAAATGCCTCTTTTCGTGTTGTAACAGGGTCCTTGCTCTTACGGATCTTACCCACATATTCCCTGGAGATCTCATGGAGCTTTTGACTTGCCCAGTCGACACCGCCAAGAGCCTGACGAAGATCATCAACACCAACGACTATGTCAGTAAGCTCATAATAGAAATCAGGAAGGTCATCAAAGTTCGGGAAACGCCTGACAATGTTGGAAAGGTTGTCTGACAGGATGTTACCCGAGGTCATGACCATTGATTCATGTGCTCTCATGGCACTGTCATTGTCCCTTATAGTCTTGCCTGCTTTTGCACGCGTAGCTCTTCGAAATGCTTTGTCAATAAGTTCATCCGAAGTCGGAACAGTGTGGATCTTCTCAAATATCATGATATTTACCTTTATAATCAGGCTCAAACTCACATAAGCTATATATTTTTGTTCCTTGGGAGAGAATATTCATTATCATCCGTTTGAAATCCTACAACATGTATATATACTTCTTTTGAGTTAATTTCATGAGAAGAAAACGGTGATCTCATGGAACTTACACCTATTCAAAAAGAGATAATAATCGAATTGATCAACCTTCAGCGTCAGAAGGATTCTGCAGTAAAAGGCGAAGAGATCGCTGAGCTAATAGACAGGAACCCGGGTACCGTAAGGAACCAGATGCAATCCCTCAAAATGCTGGGACTCGTAGAAGGTGTGCCAGGTCCGAAAGGCGGATACAGAGCCACAGGTTCAGCTTATGAAGCACTGAGTGTAACGAGCATGGAAAAGGAAGCCGAAGTTCCATTATACAGAAATGAGGATGTTGTCAAAGGAGCTACTGTTGCAGAGATCAGTCTTACAACAGTCAGGCATCCCGAAATGTGCAATGGAAGACTGAAGGTCCTTGGAAATATTAAGGATTTCACGGGAGGAGACATGGTGCAGGTAGGACCCACACCAGTCAACCGCCTGATAGTAAGAGGAGAAGTGGTCGGGCGTGATGATACCGAAAACCTATTACTTTTCAAGATAACCGAAATGGTATCCCTTCCAAAGAAATCCATCAAACATTACATAAAGAAAAACACTGTTTCTGTGGACGCAAACGCAACCATTCAGGAAGCTGCACGCATATTTATTACAAACAAGATCCATGGTGCCCCTGTGGAAGAGCATGGCAGGATCGTAGGAATAGCAACTTTCATGGATATCGGGGAAACCCTTGCAAGTGGCAAGATCAACCTGAAAGTAAAGGATATCATGACAAAGAAAGTCATTACCATCAACGGCGATGCATCCCTTAGCGATGCTGTAAAAATGTTCGATGATCACAACATCGGCAGGCTTATAGTTACAGTGGACGGCGTTCCAACGGGAATGATATCAAAAACAGATGTATTGCATGAACTGGTCATATACTGATATGACCTTAATGCCTTCTTTTTTTCATCTCTTCTGAGATATCCTCAAGACTTACCCCTGTTGCCGCCAGCATCACAAGAAGGTGGAACAAAAGATCAGATGTCTCATAGATGATTTCTTCTTTATCATTGTCCCTGACAGCAAGAATGGTCTCTGTGGATTCCTCACCGATCTTTTCGAGTATCTTATTGATACCTTTCCTGTGGTCAAGAAGAGAACAAACGTAGGACCCCTCCACAGGGTTGTTCTTGCGATCCATTATAACATCGAACACTTCGTTCAGGACAGACATATCTGCATCATTCATTGAGAAAACTCCATTGTGAAATATATTTTCGGAAACATCATTATGAGATATTTGATAAGATCATAAGACCCGGAATACTTAGCTATTGTACTACTCCTTTAAAAAGGATTTCAATTATCCGATGCCTATTTATAGCAAATTCTTCAAATGAATATTGTAGCAGTAAATTCTGCAGGCATCGAGCGTCAAACACTGAATATTTTGGAGATAATAGGGAGGAATGGAATTGATAGCAGAAAACATGCAGGTCAAAGACGTTATGACAAGGGGAGTAGTAACAGTACCAATGAGATCAAATGCTGTTGAGATAGCCAAAGCAATGTCAGATAACAACGTCTCTGCCATAGTTGCCATAGAAGATAACGGTGAAACCTTTGGTGTAATATCTGATGTGGATATCCTGCGCAAAATGAAGGATAATAACTGGGAAATATCTTCCGTTGAAGACATAATGTCCGATTCAGTCGAGACGATCAACCCTTCGGCAACCGTTCATGATGCTGCAGACCTGATAGTTACCAAAAAAGTACACAGACTTATTGTTATGTCGGAAGAGAATGTAGGTGCTTCCTACCGACCTATAGGAATAATCAGTGCAAGGGATATAATTAAACAGCTGTTCCGGAAATAACGGACCATCTTCTTTTTTTGAAGAAAAATAATAAAGTCAGCAATTTGAAACAATGTGACGTTGGCTTGTAATCCTACAAAATATGACGGAATCTTTGTTGGTTTAAATCCAACGTCTTGATTTAGTAATCAATATTCAAATATATCTGTTTTGGTCACCACATAAAAAAAAAGAGAACTGAGAGAGACCCTCAGATCTTTCTCGGATCAGTGATCTCACCTGTAAGTGCAGATGCTGCAGCTGTTGCAGGTGAACTGAGATATACGAATGATTCAGAACTGCCTTCACGTCCCTTAAAGTTACGGTTGGATGTGGCAAGACCTACCTCACCATCACCAAGCAGACCGAAGGATCCACCCATACATGGACCACAGCATGGGGACTCTACAATTGCACCTGCTTCCATGAACTGCTCCACGTATCCTGCACGAAGTGCCTTCATGTATTCTGTCCTTGATGCAGGAATGATAAGCAGGCGTACACCTTTTGCAACAGGTTCATCCCCCATCATCTCAGCAACTACCTTGATGTCCTCGAAACGTCCGTTGGTACAGGAACCAACGAAAATCTGGTCGACCTTTGTTCCCTCAACTTCAGTGACAGGTTTCACGTTATCTACATTGTGTGGACATGCGACCTGTGGCTCAAGGTCGGATACATCGTAATCATGGAACTCTGCATACTCCGCATCATCATCGGACTTCCAGTATGGGTCAAGCTTGTAATCAGGGATACGTTCCTGAAGGTATGCCTCTGTAGTCTTGTCGGGTTCAATGATACCTGCTTTTCCACCCATCTCGATAGCCATGTTGGAAATTGTCATACGTTCTGAGATAGGAAGACCCTCGATAGCGGAGCCGGCATACTCGGCTGCCATATACCTGGCACCCTCCGCCCCGACATCACCGATCATGTGCAGGATGAGATCCTTGGAATACACATTCTTTGGAAGCTTGCCGTTGGCCTCGAACCTGATGGTCTCAGGGACCTTGAACCAGAGTTTCCCTGATGCGAAGACCGCTGCCATGTCAGTGGATCCGACGCCTGTTGAGAAAGCACCAAGGGAACCGTATGCACATGTATGGGAGTCAGAACCCACGATAAGATCACCTGGCTGAACATGGCCCATCTCAGGCATGACCTGATGGCAGACACCTTCATAAACATCATAGTTCAGTATGTCCTGCTCCTTTGCAAATTTCCTGAGCTTGATGTGGTTTGCAGATGCATTGAGCGAATCTGCAGGAACCTGATGGTCAAAAACGATCACGATCTTGCTTGGGTCCCAGACCTTTTTCTCTTCCTTGTCACGCATAATATCGTAGAAACCGTCTATTGCAAGCGGACCAGTGATATCGTGAGTCATTGCACGATCGATATTCGCAAGTACAAACTCTCCTGCTTTAACCGTTTTTCCTGAAGCTTTGGAGAAGATCTTCTCTGAGATCGTCATTGGATGATCATTAATATTGGCCATGGTAATCACTGCATTTAATGTCTATATTATAAATAAAGCAATCGATGAAAAGAGTCACATATATAATTTACGTGAAAAGATGGACATTCCGGTACAATCATGAACAACAAAGACAACATTCCCATCTTCAAGATTCTTCCTTAGAGCATCCACAGGATCAGAAGAAGTTTCAATTTCCTCAAAGTTCTCATAAAGAAGGATCGCATCCTTAATTTCCGTGACATACCTCTCAAGAACATCTTTTGCAAGAGCGATAGAATCCTCAAAGGATATCTCTTCACCCAGACCCTCACATTCGCAGATCTGCAGTCCACCTCCATCGATATAGAAAGGATAGGTCCTGCAGAGCATCGACCGGTCTGAATAGATATTACATCGGTTGCTGCCATCCTCTGATATAAAGAAGCAATCGCCACATTCCTTCCTTTTGAGCATCCATCCAAATGTGTGCAACCTTCCTTCAGGGTCGATACTGAACTCATGGAGATCGTCAAGGATCGAGGATAAGGAATGCGTGTCCATTTCATCAGGAACCATTGGAACTGCAGCATCTTCCGGACATTTCTGGCATCTGTGAAGCGATTCCAGATCTGAAGAGGTCAGGAATACACGGTTGTCTCCGGCGGACCTTTTACAACAGCTACCACACATCGTGCATGAGAAACCGATTTCCCGAATCTGTGAGGCCAGATCTTCAATAGAAATAGAACCGGCAGATTCAAGTTCTTCCTGAAGCCCCCTTACCAGGGATTGCCGGTACTCACAAAAATGTTCTGTCATAAAGATTCTACCATCGGGTTTCTGCAATATGAAATTAGTAAACTTATTCGACCGTTTCATCAACGCCTATGGCATTGAGGAACTTCTTAACAACCGCTTCGTTTACAAGTCTCAGCAGTGTCTGGCGGTCCTTTATGTCACTGAAAACACCTAGCGGTATCTGGGCTCCTGCAGCATTGGCATGACCTCCTGCAGCCTCATCTCCAAATGCCCTTTTGAGCACATCGCCAAGGTTGACCCTGATATCGTTGCTTCTGCCTGAAAGGTAGATCCTGTCCTCGGAAACACCGAAAACTATGGATGTTGAAACTCCTTCGAGATTGAGCAGGTAATCAGCTGCCTGAGGAAGCGTATCACGGTCACGGACCACGCCGACATTGGTCAGCAGATAGCTGCCTATGACCTGCCGGTTGATAATAGCCTCTCCGAGGATATCAAGTGTCTCAATGGACATAGAAGGCCTTTCCAGCTGGTCCAGTATCTCATGGTCTGCCAGAGGATAAAGAAATGCTGCAGCTGAGAGGTCTGCTGAATCAGTGTTCCTCCTGAAATCAAGGGTATCTGTCCTTATACCATAGAGCAGCGCTGTAGCCAGTTCGCTTTCGATTTCGATGTTAAGTTCCTGGAGATATTTGGTAAGAATTGTGGCAGATGCTCCCACATTAGGACGGATATCCACAAAATCAGCATTTATCTCAGCCTCTCCCAGAGGATGATGATCAAAGACAATACCCAGATGCGTGCCAGAGGACAACATATTGTTGGCACCCGGAACAGCACAGTCCACCATTGCGACATCATCAAAATCAGAGATATCATGCTCTTCCATCCTGTTAAGATCAATACCAAGAAGATTTACGAATGCCTTGTTCTCCTGATGGCCTATCTCTCCGTGGTAGAGTATAGATGACCTCACATCAAAAGAATCCGCGATCTTCTGAAGTGCAAGAGCACTTGCAATTGCATCAGGATCAGGGTTATCATGGACTACAATCGCAAGATCCTTGCCGGAAACTCCCTTGAACCACTGGGAAAGCTTGTTTCCCCGGCGAAGGGACTCTGCACGTCCCAGAGATCTTGCGACAGATCTTGCAACAAGTCTTGATGGCATTACAACAAGATCAGCACCAAGCCCGTCCATCTCCTGGAGGCTAATGGCATCGGATGCCCTTGCAACGCAATAAACATCGTCCAGATCCATCTGAGAGATGTTCTCAAGGGCCTTTTTATTAGCTTCATTATCAGAACTAAGGACAAGTATACCTGTAAGTTCCTTCAGGTTTATATGCTGAAATATTTCCGGATCTGAAATATCCCCTTCAAAGGCCTCGTATGCCTCTTCGCGCAGTGTTTCTACCTTTTGTTTATCCCTGTCAACGATAATCAGATCCTTGTCAAGCTCACGAAGCTCCTTGGCAACAGCAAAGCCGATACTTCCACTTCCAAGTATCATATAGGTTGGGTTCAACCATTTCCTGACCTGGGGATCCGTTTCTTTTAAAGCGGGTATTACAATACCTCCTGGTAAGCTATAATTCTTTATCCGGTATTAAGGTTCTTTCGGTGAGATAAAGGTTGCAAATATGAATAATCCAGTTACTGGCATCGAACTACTATAATAATATACAACAGAACCAACGTATAACAGTATTGATACATCTAAATATAATGCAAACAAAAGAATAACAGAGGGAAAATGAAATCGGTAACATCTTCACGAATGAGGGCGATCGATGCGAACTGCGAATACCTGGGCATCAAAGGGATCCAACTGATGGAGAACGCAGGTGCTGCCATTGCACGTGAAGTAAAAGAGCGGATCGGTAACGGAAAAGCACTTTTCATTGCAGGAAGAGGCAACAACGGAGGAGATTCATTCGTTGCTGCAAGACACCTCTCATCAGATTCGGAAATAGAAGTATATATTGCCCTTATAGGGCAAGCATCCCGAATAAGGACCGATGATGCAAAACAAAATTTCGATCTCCTCGGACATTGCAGCATAGAAGGACTTATTGAGGTCACCGATGCATCACAACTTAAGGATAAAGGATGGATCGAAGAATCCGATATTATTATAGATGCACTCCTTGGGACCGGGATCAGTGGAAAACTCAGGGAACCGGAATCTACCATAATCGACCTGATCAATGGTTCAGGAAAGCCCGTAATTGCTGTTGATGTACCTTCAGGATTCGATCCCGATGGCGGGGAGATAGACAAGGCTGTGAAAGCCGACATAACTCTCACTTTTCATGCTATGAAAACCGGACTTATGACCCCCTTTGCCGGCAAATATACAACAGATGTAAAGGTCGTGAATATCGGTGTTTGTTCAGATGCTGAAAAGTATGTAGGCTCCGGTGACCTGAAAGTCCTTCGAAAACGACGTTCGAACAGCCATAAAGGCCAGTCCGGAAGGATACTTATCATAGGTGGTGGACCGTATTCAGGTGCACCGGCACTTGCAGCCATGGCCGCATTGCGTACCGGTGCAGATATTGTCACCGTTGCCGCCCCTGCAGGTGTCGCAGGTATAATTTCGTCATATTCACCTGATATGATAGTAAGACCCCTTTCATCAGACATCCTTTGTGAAGAGGATATTGAGATTATCAAAGAACTTATAGGATCACATGATGTGGTTGTCATTGGAATGGGACTTGGCAGAGCAGAGCGGACAAATAAAGCGCTCTCAAGGATAATACCCCTCTGTAAGAAGGTAGTAGTGGATGCTGACGGACTCTACGGAATTGAACTGCCATCCCCAGAAGGAACAGAGATGATAATCACACCACATGCAGGTGAGTTCAGAGCACTTGGCGCAGATGGTGCCGATGAAGTTCAGGAATTTGCCGGGAAGAACCGGCTGACCGTAATCCTCAAGGGAAGAGAGGACACCATCAGCAATGGAGAAAGGATTGCTATCAACGTCACAGGGAATCCGGGAATGTCAGTAGGAGGCACAGGCGATGTGCTAGCAGGAATCACAGGAGCAATTTTTGCAATAGCCCCATCAATAGAAGCAGCATGTTGTGCAGCATTTATCAATGGTGCAGCAGGAGACCTCGTCTTTAAGGAAAAAGGTTATGGGCTGCTTGCAACAGATGTTATAGACAGGATCACAGATGTGATGAAATAAAGGGAGTGGTAAAAATGGATACAAGCAGAAATATAGTAGTAGACATTGAAAGGAACAGGGTACGCATAGTTGTCAGCCATGGCGAGGATGAGGAAATATTGAAACTATCCATTGCTGAGGCAAGGGAACTTCTGTCAAAGGTCTCAGACAGTGTAGAGGACTATGAACA
>JBNJIC010000053.1:0-8084 GCA_051749005.1 Halobacteriota archaeon
AGCTTTGAGAGGAACCTCAATGCTTCAGGCTGAGTGAAATATTGATATTGAGACACCAATACCTTTCCATTAATCCCAGCGTTTTCAAGTTCTTGAAGTGGATTTATTAAAGAAACGATACCACTTTTTGTAGCAAATGCTACTGAAAACCAAAATTCTTCACAATCTTTTAATTCTCTAGAAATAGCCTGTAGTACCTTCTTCCCGTTGTTAGCATTATTTACTAGTAACTCTGGAAGATACTCTTTTTTTGAATTTAAAGATTGGTCAATAAAGCCAGTCTTCAAGCTATCTAGCAAATGCACAGGAAATTTATCCATATTAACATTCCTTCATTAATTTTGAAACAATAGGAAGATCTGCTTCAGCCCAATCCAAAGTCAATAACTTTTCTGGATTCAACCACTTGAAGGCAATGTGCTCTTTCAAATTTAATTCAGAATCTAAAACACTGCAAATAAAACTGTGCATTGTAACAGTGAAATCAGGATATTGATGACTTACAGTTATAAACTCCTTCTCAATTTTGATGTTAAGATCAAGTTCTTCTAATAACTCACGTTCTAAAGCTTGTTCTTTAGATTCACATGATTCTATCTTCCCACCTGGGAATTCGTATTTTAAAGAGATGTAATCATATTTTCCATGATCTCTTTGAACACATAGAACTTGGTCATCATCGATGATTATGGCTGCAACTACTTCATAGTGATTCATTTGTTTTGTACATCCTTTAAAATATGATAAGTGAAATAATTTATAAACCTTTTTAAAATTATATAGGTGCTTTTCTACATATTGATAATAAGAAGCTGAATAACTACCAATATCACATTTTTAACTCCATCCCCTGACAAATATACAATAAAAACTGTCCTATACCCAAATAAAACGTTTTTATTGTTAATAACTTCCTAAAACATAATCTATTCTAATAAATATCAGTTTATAACCGATATAGACATTCATTAACATGGTTAAGCCCCCTTAATCATGACATATATTCTTAATAATTGTTAATTGCAGTTAACTATATATACTAAGCTTTCTATTCAGGGCATCTTATGATCAGAATGGATAGAACCTCAAATAAGCCTTCCATGTACATTATTATGTCATGTATAATGTATGGAAGCGTTTGTGTGCTATTAGAAAGCATTAAAGGGATGGAAACAGGCTCCATATTGTTCTATAGATTTTTCTTTGGACTAATAGGGATAATAGCATTTGTTATAGCTACAAAAAAGTATAAAGACCTTTATTTATCTAAAAAGAAGCCTTATATGGTCTTAAGAGGGATTTTAAACATCATATGCCTGTTCTCATATTTCCTATCCATGAAATACGCAGGCGTATCAATCGCAGTAATGTTACTCTATACATCACCCGTATATGTGACCCTTGCATCACCACTGCTATTCAAGGAGAGGATAACCAGCCAGAACATTCTGGCTTTGCTGCTATCCGTAGCAGGCATACTGATGCTTATAGATCCGAGTAACATAACCTCTTCCGGTGAAGGCAGCAATTATCCCCTGGGCATGTTCTTCGGAATAATAGCGGGGCTTTCAAACGCTGCCAGTAGCCTCACCATCGACCACCTCAAGGATGACTATTCAGGACTCACCATGTTGTTCTGGTCAACCCTCATGGGAATGCTGATCCTCTCACCCTACGCGGTCAGTGTCTCCGGCCAGGTCCTCCTCGAGAATCTTATTCCACTCATTGAAATGGGACTTGTGCTCTCGGCAGTTGCAACCCTCATGTACCTCAATGGTGCAGTGAACATGAAAGCTAAAACAGCCAGCGTCCTTGCATTGCTGGAGCCGGTAAGCAGTATCTTCTTCGGATACCTTATACTCAATGACCCGATCTTTGGAAACACCATCAAAGGATGCGGGCTCATACTGATCGGGGCTTTCATGATCAGCATGGGAGACATGAACTTCTTCGGAAGCCGCATGCAACCCCGGTTAAACCTCAGAAGTAATCTCAGTGCTGCATACTGGAAGACAGCATACTGGAGAAGCCTGCCGAAGTTTCAGGCAGGCGGCTTCAGGAGATATTGAAACACCACTAAAAAGGCGGCCACCGAAACCTACGGAGGCTGCCATCCTTTTCAGCCATAATTTTACATTCGGCCCGGCGGGAAGTATATATTACATCTTTTGAAAGGGATTTAAGAATGACCAAAATGAACAAAATAATTCATTGATGAAAATATATCTGTATTGATGTAGAAAATACACACCCTAAGCAATCTTATAAAAAATCCATATGGGATACAAAGGCAACAGATTTAAATATAAGATAGTATTTGTTATACAAAATAACTATAGAAAAATGCATTCGAAGTTAGGGAGTGGTGGTCCTGATACACAACAAAAAAGTTAAAACGTTAATAATTTCATTAGTTGCGATTTCTTTATTTCTGATATACAATCTGAACTCTCTTTTTGGTAAGAACATGAGTTCGCATAAGGGAGTGGCCTTGCTTTTAACAACCGTAGGATTAACAATGATAGGATTCATCTACCTGCTGGAAGTAAGGAGGACCAGGCTGGAAAACGAGGAATAAAAACGACTATTTTGCAGTAGGCAGGCTCTGTAAACGTTGCAAGTAAGAAATAAAAAAAATCATTTCCCAAATTTTTCCCAAGCTTTACTTTTTAAATTCTACTTTTTACACATTACATTTTTCTGATTATTTCTGTTCAAAGAAGGTCATTTTGCCTTACCGGAAAACGCCACTGCTGCCATAGCAACCATTGCAAGACATCCCAATGAGGTAAACCCGTTCATTGAATTACTGCCATTCTGGCTTTCAGCAGACGGGTAACTCTCACTTTCCACAGCAAGACCATCTTCCTGATACTCACCTCCAAAGCCCTCCATAAGGTTATCCCACTCCCCATCGTTAAGTGCGATCACATATCCGGCATAGCCATCCCGGATCATGATCTTCTCACCTTCATAGAGATCAATTATCTCATCAGACGTTGTTACCTCAACAATCCCGTCATAAACATAGATACTGTCAACAGACATTTCAAGATCGTGGAAAACCGCATACTCAGTTCCCTTAACCCCTATAACTGTTGTGGGGGTATGGAGGGTAAAATATGTTCCGCTCAATTTCTGAATTCTTGTCCAGACACCACCAAAATAGAGTTTAATGTACCACATGGCAGTACCAGTCTCTTCCCTCTCCACCTGAGGAGAGATCTCGATGAACGACCTTTCTTCCATCCTTATACGGGACCTTCCATCATCAAATTTCAAAGTTACCTTCGCACCCCTTAACGTCCTTACCTGATCACCCAAATGGATACCGTTCTTTTCATTGATCTTCTTCCACTGGTCAGACCACGGATGCAGTACTTCCACCCGCCCTTCCAGTCCCTCAACTATCCCGACAACCTCTGTGATACTTACCTTAGGGGCCGAGATATAGGTTTCATCAACATATACCTTTGAATGCTGCTCAAGAGTAGATGCTATCCCGTAATTCGAATGATCGACAATTGAGATGACAAAATTTTGATACTTGAAAATGATCAGCTGGATCTTTATGTTGTTTACTTCAGCATCATAAGCGATCCTGTCAAACTGCATTCCACTCTCGGCAGCCTTCACATCCTGGCCATAAAAACCGGATTCCACCCCCTCGATAAGCTCCGCCTGCCGAAGCTGGAAATAACTGTTTGCCTGCGCCTCTGAGAAAAGATGTGACATGGCGATCTCATAGCCATATCCGGATTCATCCCCATAGGCAAATACGACCTCTTCACCGATGATATCCCCATTTGCATCCTGAAGTCCATAACTTGTTTCGGACCCATGCTCAAAGCCGTACAAAGCTTCCGGAGAATCCGCAGCAATGGCTGTTGGGATCAGACACATGAAAAGGAAGAGTATCAGAGGCAATGTGATGAATTTTACTTGCAAAAAGTGCTTACATGAGAAGAGGAGATTGCCTTGTTTGCCAGGAGAGGTCATGCTATATTGTTGTTCTTAAATATTAAAGAGGGTTACGTTGAAAATCAGCGATCAGATAACATTGCCAACATGTATATATGTATAAATGCACATATATACAACTCATGCAAGATGAGAAAGCTAAATTCTTCAAAGCGCTTGGTGATAAAACACGCCTTACAATCGTGGGGTGCCTGCTAAAGCAGGATCACTGCGCCTGTGATTTTGCAACGATAGCAGGAAAGGACCAGACAACCGTATCCAGGCACCTGAAGATACTTTGTGAAGCAGGCATACTGAGACATGAGAAGGATGGAAGGTATGTAATTTACAGCATAAGGGATGATGAAATAAAAGAAAAACTTGAGAGATGCGGGGTTGAAAGCGTCGACTCATGCTGTCCGGGAAGCACAATGGATACAGATAAAAAGAAGGATGTTGTGAAGGAAAAGTACAGCAATATCGCATTAGGTGCTGTGCAGGGATGCGGGTGCTGTGGAAGCCTTACAAAAGAGCTGCTGGCAACATCCATAGGATACTCACCTGAAGAAACCCAATCATTCTCAGAAGCTAACCTGGGACTTGGATGTGGAAACCCTACGGCACTTGCCGAAATAAAAGAAGGGGATACAATCCTTGACCTTGGATCAGGTGCGGGATTCGACAGTTTCCTGGCTGCAAAGAAAATGGGGGGGAACGTAAAAGTGATCGGCGTGGATATGACAGAAAATATGGTTGAAAAGGCCAGGGAAAACGCTGAAAAGTATGGGTTCAACAATGTCGAGTTCCGACATGGGGATATCGAGGATCTACCAGTTGACACAGAATGCATTGACGTCATCATGAGCAATTGTGTCATCAACCTCGCACCTGACAAGACCAGAGTGTTCAAAGAGGCATATCGTGTGCTCAAAGATAATGGCAGGATGTACATTTCCGATATTGTCCTCCTGAAAGACCTGACTCAGGAAGAAAGGAAAGATGATGAGCTCATCTGTTCATGTATAGGCGGTGCATTACTGAAAGAGGATTACTTAAAGACAATAAAAGATGCCGGATTCCATACCAGTATCATAGAAGAAGATAAAGATATCAGCGAAAGGCAGTATTCCGGATATCCGGTTGAAAGTCTTAAGCTCAAATTAGTTAAAAATGAAGATGAATTAACGAGATAATCAATTAATTTACCCACAGGATACTAAAAACAAGATATAATATACTTGCAATCAGTCACTATTTATTTCAAAGCAAAATCATCATTTAAACAATGCTCATGCAAATGAAAATGAACCATAGACAAATCTCACAGGCACCTTGTAAACACCTCTTTTCTCCGCCTCAATACTGATTATCCGATACATCTCATCCATGTCCGAAGCTCCGGGATCCACATCGGTCATTACCTGTATATAGCCGGTCTCTGGAACATGTCCGACAGCCCTGGAAGAATTATCATCTATAGCCGGGAATTCACTGTAATTTACACCGAAAACGACCTCACCAACGTTATTCCGGTAAGCCCTCTGTTCTTCGGTCAGCGGGTATGGAAGTTCACCATAAGTCCCGTATACCTCGTAGGTCTCATAGGTCTCATTCAGTTGAGCGAGAACGTATGCCGTATGATAAAGGATAAGGCCATCGACCGGGATCAATCCCCTGAGGGTAAGAAGTGCCTCTTCATTTCCGATATCCCCGAGAGCAAGGATCGAAGCCATCCTGAGATACTTATTTTCGGATTCGTTCATTGAAATCTCCAGAAGTAGGTCAGTTGTGCTGCCATCATCTATTTTACCAAGAGTTGTGATTGCATTTTTTCGCATTTCGATCGAATTGTCTTCGTTTTGCACGACCTGCACAAGTGATTCGATTGGCTTTTCATCACTTATATTCACAAGATTAGCCATTGCTTGGGATCTAACACTTTCATTCTCGTGATCAAGATCATCGATAAGGTCATTCACTTCAGTGTTATCTATGCATCCGGAGGATATGAGCAGTAAAGCAAAAAGGATCACTGTAACGGATCGGGTGAATTTCATGTCGGTTCAAACCTTTAAATTCTAAGCCAATAACTGTCCGCTCATCACATACGCAATTGACAGATTGTTGTTGGATGATGTGAAGATAACAACTATGATCAAATATAAACCTATTTGCTTAATTTTTTTATATAAGGGATGAAATGAAGTACAGGAAGGTTTAAACAAAATTAACCTGGCAACTAATATAATGATATATTATAACTCCAGGTCCATGGTATCTGTTGGTATACTAAACCCAAATATACTTCCCATCCCAACCTCGCTTTCAACCCAGATCTCGCCGCCATGCATTTCCACAAAGTTCTTTACAAGACTAAGACCCAGCCCTGTACCACCATATTCCCGTGCATTCGACGAATCGATCTGGAAGAACGGCTGGAACAGTTTCTTCTGGTCCTCAACTGAAATTCCTATACCGGCTATCAAGAGCAGTTACATAGATCGCATCATTGGCACTCTCAAAAACGGTTTTGAACTTCTCCTCACTTTCCCTCAGTTTCTTTTCTGCGATCTTGCGTTCGGTTATATTCCTGGCAACAGCCAGGACTGCAGGAATTCCTTTGTATTCGATGGGGGCGAACATTAAGCTCAACTGATGCCAGGGAACCATCCTTTCACTGGCTCACGGTTTCAACAATTCCACCACCCTGTTTCAATTTCTCAGCGATCTATTCACCTGTGATTTTTCTGAATTGCATTGGGGTGATACCCATTGCCGTCATCTGTAGCAACTCATCTTTCTGGTATCCCAGATCATCACACATGATCCGGTTCACTTCCAGGAAACGGCCACCGGAAGTACAAATAAAAATCCCGTCGTTTACGGAATTAAATATGGTTTCAAAAAATTATCCATAATTTACCACCAGCACATCAGATCGAGATCTCTCTTCAATTAAAGTCTCCTGGGTTAAATATATAGATTTGCTAGAAAAGAAGATAGTAAAACAAGAGGAATGTTAAAAATAAGCAGATAGTCCCGCCCGGATTCGAACCGGAGTCCCAGGCTCCAAAGGCCTGAAGGATTGACCACTACCCTACGGGACTTCACATGCTGCATATTGCACAATAATACTTATTTGTTGTGTAGAAAATTAATTATTTCTGAATAATGAGGGTCAGCACATCCCCATCTTCCAGCCTGTGGTCAAGACCGGCTCGCTGGCCGGGGTGTTTGGCTGAAGGACCCCATATCTGAGAGTACCTGAACTTCTCACGGAAATCGCGATGCAGTCGGTCACAGATATCACCAACGGTCACACCATTGGTCACGATCATCGGCTCCTCCATGTCTGCAGGACCACCCTGTGGTTTCATGTATACCCTGATGAAGTCCAGGGCATCATATATCAAATCTTTGACAGCTTCAAGGTTACGCTCCTCGTTGGCGGAAATGAAAGTAGCGTCCGGAAACTTTGCCTTGCAGTACTCCAGGATCTCCGCATCGGCCATGTCCACTTTGTTGATAACTATAACAGCAGGAATATACACCCTGTTGGCCATCACGGCATCGATGAGCTCGTCCATGTTTATGTTGTCCCTTAGAAGAACATGAGCATTGTGGATCTTATATTCACCCAGAATAGCCTTGATCAGGTCGTCGGACATCTCAAGTTCCATAGTCGCACTGATGATCACTCCGCCCCTGTCCATCCTCTTGATAGTAACATCAGGCTCTGACATATTGATCCTTATACCGGCATCGTACAGTTCCTGCATCAGCACATTGTAGTGCTCTGTCTGGAACACATCCAGCAGGAAAAGCACAAGGTTGGAGTTCCTCACAACAGAGATGACCTCCTTACCACGACCACGGCCGCTGGCTGCACCTCTGACCAGACCCGGCACATCAAGTATCTGGATGGTCGCGCCCTTATGCTCCAGTACACCCGGAATAACATCAAGTGTTGTGAACTCATAAGCACCGACCTCGGAATTTGCACCGGTCAGCTTGTTCAGGAGCGTTGACTTACCAACAGAAGGGAATCCCACAAGTGCAACAGTAGCATCGCCTGACTTCCTTACAGAATAGCCATCTCCGCCTGATTTGGCAGAAGCTCTCTT
>JBNJIC010000053.1:8094-14102 GCA_051749005.1 Halobacteriota archaeon
CATTCATATGCCTGCAGGACACGATCGTTTCCTTCTGTTGACATGAGGCTTCCCATGTAATCTATTGCATCTTCCCTGAGTCTTGCAAGCTTGGCCTTCAATTTACCAATATGATGGGATGTTGCCTTGTTATAGGGAGTCTTACGGATCTCGTCCTCGACTGCCTGGATATCTTCGTGTAAACTCATCTGCACCTACCATTACGTCAATATAAAAAAGATTTTCCTTGCAGGAACTAAATTACCTGCACACATCTTCAAAAAGAACAACTTCAACGGCCATCCCTTTGCTTACCATCGGAACGTCCGCAGGGATCTCAATGAAACCGTCCGCAGCTGCAAGAGTAGTGATCGATGCCGAGGTCTTGCTGGCAGAGAACACCTTGTTTCCTTTCAGCCGGACAGCGTGAAGCTCATGCCTGCTGCCGGAGATGACATCCTCTTCCAGAACTCCGGGCACCACCTGCCTTACAGGTTCCGGAGCTCCAAGGCACCTCCTGATAAGCGGCATGATAAACTCATAGAATACCATAAGTGCAGACGTAGGATTTCCCGGAAGTGCCACGATAGTAGTCTCATCTATGATTCCCAGAACCACAGGCTTCCCCGGCTTGAAACTGAGACCATGGGCCAGGACCTCGCCCTTATCCTCAATGATGCTGAACATAAAATCATCCGGTCCTGCGGACGTGCTGCCTGATGTCAACACCAGATCACACTCAGCAATTGCCCTGTCCACTACCTCGCTGAACACTTCTCGCTCGTCCCTTAAGATACCATAGGAAACAGCATCAGCACCGCATTCTGTAACACTTGCATAGAGCGAATAGGAATTGCAGTCATAGATCCTGCCAGGTTCAAGAGGTACTCCGGGAACCGTCAACTCGTTACCGGTGGAAATAATTCCCACCTTCATGGACCTGATATCCACATCCCTCATTCCGACAGCCGCAAGCACTCCTACCTCACGGACCCCGATACGGGAACCCTTGAGTAGCACAAGTTCTTCCTTCGGGATGTCAAAACCCGCATGTATCAGGTTCTCATCGGGACTGACTACTACCTTGATAAGAACATAGCCATCCTGTATTTCGGTATCTTCCGCCATTACAACAGCATCAGCACCTTCAGGGATAGGACCGCCTGTTGCGACCTCAACAGCTTCCATCTCACCCACGTGATATTTAGGAAGCTGACCCACCGGAGAGAATCCAAGCAACTTCAGGGAAACCGGAGACTCGCTTGCAGAAACAATATCTGCTGACCGCACAGCATACCCGTCTTTCAGTGCCTTAGGAAAATTGGGAACAGCGATGGCTGAAACGATGTTCTCTGCAAGAACTCGTCCTGCTGACCTCTCGATTTCGATGGGCCTTACGTGGGTGGGGACATCGACCCCTTCAAAAAGCTTCCTGGAATCCTCAATGGACAACAGGTCATGCAATATTTTCCGTGGCATTGTTGGTCAGATTATTTAGATTGTTATGATCAGGAAAGAAAAAAGAACGATCGAAAAGATCATTCGTAGATCGGAGTACCTGTGCTGCCGGTGACTTCATCGAATGCAGCAACGGCTGCCTTTGTTATAGGACCGACAGAACCGTCCCCGATAGGCCTTCCGTCAAGCTTTGTGATAGGTGCAGCCTCTGCTGCTGTACCTGTGACGAATATCTCGTCTGCGGTGTACATGTCGAAGAGACCGAGATTTGTGACAATGACATCATAGCCGCGCTCCTCGAGAAGCTCAATTGCAGTAGCTCTTGTGATACCCTTCAGGTTGTTGATGGTCGGAGGAGTGTAGATCTTTCCGTTCTTGATAACGAAGATGTTGTCTCCGGAACCCTCTGAAATGAAACCGTTCTGGTCAAGGAATACTGCTTCATCGCCACCCTTCTCGTTTGCCTCGATCTTTGCAAGGATGTTGTTCAGGTAATTCAGTGACTTAATGTTCGGGGAAAGTGCATCCGGTGCATTACGCCTGACTGCGACTGTGACCGCCTTAAGACCAACTTCATAGAGGTCACCATACATTGCACCCCATTCCTGAGAGACAATGATTATGTTAGGTTTTGGGCACTTGCGTGGATCAAGACCAAGGTCACCAATACCGCGTGTAACGAGGGGACGGATGTATGCATCCCTTAGATTGTTCTTTCTCAGGGTCTCAAGAATAGCCTCGCTCATCTCTTCTTTTGAGATCGGGACCTCAAGAGCAATTGCCTTTGCAGAATCGTACAGCCTGTCAACATGCTCCTGAAGCTTGAAGACACGACCGTTGTATGCCCTGATTCCCTCAAAGACACCGTCACCGTACAGAAAACCGTGGTCATAGATAGAAACCGTTGCATTTTCCTTTGTGACAAACTCACCGTTGTAATAGATCAGTAATTCGCTCATATGAATCCTCTTTGGTAATACCGGTTTAAAGGTACGTTTTGTAAATATTGTATTCCTGATGTTATCTATGTTATATATGAATATTTGTACAAGCTGAAATGCTGGTGACAGTTAAAGTGACAGTGGACCAGTAAAAAAAGGAAAACAAGAACAAAATGAGAATTGAAAAAGTGGGTAAAGTGCCCGGAAAGAACGGATCAGTATTCCTGCTTCCCTGTTAGACTTTTCATAGCCTGCTGTTCAGAATATTTCCTGAACACAGATTCATACTCCCGCCACCCGGCTAAGAACATCATAATTGCAAAAGGTGCCAGAAATGTTATTTTCATGAAAATATCCAGGAACAAACTCATACATCCAAGCATAAAGATGACAAAGCAGGTCTGGAGCAGGGAAAAACCGATGGCTGCTTTTCGTGGGCCCTTTTTAAGTGCATAGACACCCCAGAACCTTAGATTAAAGATGTCCTTTAATGCCGTAGAAGATGTGGAATCTATACTCTCCATTCCCTTCATGAATTGCCTCATCCTCATGTCTGAGATCGTTTTAGAATAGAACAGAGCCAGAAGCAAAATAATGATAAATCCAAAACTGCCAATCAGTGCCTGTCCAAGCAGGACCAGCAGGGTTGAGGCGAACATGAGAATACCAAAGATTCCCGGAAGGTAGCTGATCTCCTCTCTGGTTGCTTTTTTCAGATTGTAAAGTGCCATTAGTGCAAAGAAGACAAGGCCTGAGATGAGAACTGTTTGCATGATCAGTGAAACCTTTGTTGTTTTGAATGAATATCATAGACCATTTCCATATGAGTACATATGATATAAATGAGATAATAGTATAAATTCATTTATGAGATGCATATACTAAAAACAAAAAATCAAACCTGATAACACACAATTCGGTCAGGAACCTTCCCCTATACAAAAGACTTTTATGTATAAACGCCCATGTCGTATCTCATCCGCCCAAATCTATTTGGGCCCGTGGCTTAGCCAGGATATAGCACCGGGCTTCTAACCCGGGGGTCGTGGGTTCAACTCCCACCGGGTCCGCTAAAATATGATCAGAAGATCCTAAACAGATATTGATATCTGCAAAGTTTCGATATCTGTTTATTTGCTATTTTACACTTAACCTCAGTAGTTAATCTTGTAGCCTTAGCCAGAGATCAGTCCAGACTATAACGTGCATTAACTACTCATATGAATTATAACTGACAAACCCACAAGATGGTAAAGAGATACCAAGGGATTAAACGAGGAGAATACCAGGACGGCTATCTACTAAGAAGGTGAATATCCCGCTAACAATATTCCTGAGTCTTGCAAAAGGATATATGCAATAATGTTTATTCTTAAGTGGGTTTGGGCATATGTATATTAAATTGTCTTAGCTGAATCAGTTGTAAGTGGGGACTTTCAGCTGTAATTAGCTAAATTCAAAAAAATGTCTGAATTTTGAATCGTATTATTTGGGGGGAGACAAATATAATGTTAAATTTGATACTTGATTCGATCGAGGAATTTACAAGAGGCTGGACACATTCCAAAAATGAAAAACTAAAAACATTTGCTATAATGCTAGCAGCTGCTTTGATCATAGCTGCTCCTGTAACACAAGCATTTGAATTTGCCCGATCCGTTACTGGACTTATAGCTGCCATTGGATCATTGACACTTGCAATCGGAATTCTCGCAATTATTGGATGGGAAGCTGATGCTTTTAAGGGCCCTTTTAGGTTTTGAGTTAACTCAATCAGTCAATTCCATAGGCTATTGAGATGTAAATCCCAGTAACAATTCAATTTAAACTTCCGCCTGGTTGCTAAAACTGTTGGTTTAGAGGAGCAATCCTCAAGACAAGACATTCAAAAATAAATAATGATTAAACACAAAGTGATAAATTTAAATATCCGCAGAAATAGTTAATTAATTACACAAAATTTTGGGTTTTGAAAGAATGGGGGAAAATTTAATGATCGGGATGTTCTCCTGGGAGAGCTTACACTCGATAA
Source organism: Halobacteriota archaeon (assembly GCA_051749005.1). Taxonomy (GTDB): domain Archaea; phylum Halobacteriota; class Methanosarcinia; order Methanosarcinales; family Methanosarcinaceae; genus Methanococcoides. Next base: position 12,505 of record JBNJIC010000053.1, read on the forward strand.
AGGTAGGAGGCATAGCTCCGCATGTTTCAGAACTTGCTGAAGCACTTGCTGAGAAAGGAAATTCTGTTCACGTATTTACAAGGAATTCAGGGCTTGAACCATATGAAAAGATAAACGGAGTACATTACCATCGAGTCGACCATTCCCTTGAAGGAACAATTGTCCGGCAAATGGATAGTATGTGTGATTCAATGTACTCAACATTCCTAGAGGTTACGAAAGTATTTGGGAATTTTGACATATTGCATGCTCATGACTGGCATCCTGTAAATGCGGTCTCGAGGATAAAACATGAATTCGGGATACCTTTCGTATTCACATATCACAGTACCGAATGGGGAAGGAACGGTAACGTACATGGGGACTGGTGGGAGGCCAGGGAAATATCCCACAGGGAATGGAAAGCCGGATATGAGTCCATAAAGGTCATATCCACCTCACAACAGCTCACAGATGAAATAAAATACCTCTACCAGATACCTGATGAAAAGATATCTATCGTCCCGAACGGAATCTTCCATGGCAAGATCAAAAAGGATGTTGATCCGGGCGAAGTGAAAAAGAGATTCGGAATCCATCCACTTGCTCCTGTGGTCCTGTTCATTGGGCGCATGAGCTACCAGAAGGGACCGGATCTGCTTGCCAGAGCCATCCCTGAAGTGCTGGATCATCGCTGGGACACACAATTCGTTTTCATAGGAGAAGGTGAAATGCGCCCCCACTGCGAATCTCTTGTAAATGAGGAAAGTGTTTCAGATCGCTGCCATTTCCTTGGATACGCGGACGATGAAACTGCGAAGGACTGGATAAACGCATGTGATATCCTCTGTGTCCCCAGCAGGAACGAACCTTTTGGAATCGTGGTCCTTGAAGGATGGGATGCTGAGAGGAACATCGTTGCAACAGATGCGGTCAGGATCATCGATAATTTCGTGGATGGCGTAATGGTCTACAAGAACCCGGATTCCATTGCATGGGGTCTGAACTATATGCTTGATGACCTTTCCAATGACAGCCTTCGAATAACCGGGAAGAAACTTATAGAGAACAGGTTCAACTGGCACACCATCGCAGAGCAAACAATCGAAGCATACGTTCCGGAAAAACAAAGTAATTGGGTACATGAGGCAACACTTGGAAAAGCAAAGGCTTTCTGGTGGAAAATAGACAGTGAGCACAACATTTCCATAAGCAGGGAATCTGCATCCCGGAATGGTGAGCTTAAGGTTGACAAACTCATAATGAAAGATGAACTGGGTAGATTGAACGATTACATGGCAGATGAGAAGTGGAAAGATCTGTCAAATAACGTGGCAAGATTAAGGAACGGGACCGAAAAAGAAGGGATTGGGAAGTTCCTTTATCATGATCTTAACTGGAACCCCAAAGAATCCCAGTTATCAAGCCATATTGGAGCAATATTCCATCAGGCTGGTGTTTGGGAATACAATGGGAAAAAGAGAGGGATCAAATTCCGGAAAGTAGCTGACAATTGGCACTCATTGATGAAAAGCTACTATGGCAAATGCATAAAGGAGCCAGTCAATCCTGAGCAATGTAGTGGCGTTGGTCTTAACTGACCAGCGCTTGAACATCTC
>JBNJIC010000054.1:0-13493 GCA_051749005.1 Halobacteriota archaeon
ACTAATTGTAAGTCACTACCTCAAGCTTGGTATAATACATGAGACTGTTGTTTCGGCTTCAAGAATGGTAGTACAGCTTGCTTTTGTTGGTTTTTTCCTTACTGTACTCTTTGATCTGAACAATTCGATCGTGAACCTTTTGTGGTTATTGGTAATGATCTTTGCAGCAACTCATTCCACGATAAATGACGTCGGTCTTGACATGAAGAAGTTATTAGTACCTACATTGAGTTCATTCATTGTAGGTAATTTTCTGGTGATTTTGTACTTCAATACTTTTGTTGTGAACCTTGAGAACCTCTTTGATGCCCGATATCTTATACCCATATTCGGTATGTTCCTTGGTAATTCCATGAGGGGAAACATTGTGAGCATCAGCAATTTTTATGATACGATCAGGAGGAACGAGAACCGTTACCTGTACAGCCTGTCACTGGGTGCGAAGAAGCATGAAGCAATTCTTCCCTATGCAAGGAAGAGCCTGAAACTTGCACTGAAACCTTCCATTGCAAGTATGTCAACGATCGGTCTGGTATCATTGCCGGGAATGATGACCGGTCAGATCATTGCAGGCTCCAGCCCGATACTTGCGATCAAGTACCAGATGGCTATAATGGTTGGTATCTATGTTTCCACTGTAATGACGGTGGCTATTGGTATCTTCATGACCATGCGTTTTAGTTTTGATGATTATGGCATCCTTAAGGAAGATGTTTTCAAGTCAACAAGTTCCTGATCAACCAAAATTTTCCATTTTTTAACTTAATTTCCTGCTTAGAAGACTACGAATTATTTTGTAGCTTAAATAAATGATTTATATCTACGGACCATTTGTTCATTTAGTTAATAACGAGGGATGACCAACATGAAAAAATATTTCGTATTAGGCCTGATGCTTTTGTTAATAATGGTCACTGCATTTTCAATGGGCTGCGCCGAACCCGGTTCTGATGGGCAGTCAGATGATATTGGTGAATCTGATGAAGCAGCAGATGAAGTGAACGATAATGAAGATGTAGAAGGAGTTTACGATCACGAATCAGATGAAAGTAACGGAGATCTGGCACTGGGAGAAAATGGTGTTCAGGGAATGATCATATTCGATGAACCTGTAGAATCTTTCTCTAATGCTACAATCTATCTGAAGGTAGAGGATGTAAGTCTTCAGGACGTTGCATCAGTTGTCATTTCAGAAGATACAATTGAAGGTGTTTCAATGGATGCTGATAATATCCAGCAGGTTCCATACATGATCTATCATCCGGATCTCCAGGAAAGGATGACATATTCACTTTCCGTTCATGTGGATGTGGATGGTGATGGTAGCCTTTCAAATGGTGACTACTACAGTACCTGGCATAACCCGGTTCCTACAGATCCCGGAATGCATGAGCTCGATGTTCATGTGGAAATGATCTGATGATATGATGATGTGCTGATAGATAATTACAATTGAGAAAAAGGGGACTATAGATATGGAATGTGCGTCAGATACCGCAAATGCTGATAAGTTCCTGATCCTTCCTATTTCGGAAGGTTCAAGAACAGTTACTGAAGTGCTTTCAAAGGAAGGTTCCTTCAGGATACTGGAACTACTTTCGGAAGGTCCGCTTTCTGTCAGGGAGGTCTCCCAAAGGACAGGTCTTTCTTTTGTGGAAGTTGAAGATAAGTTGAAGGCACTGATGGAATCCGATCTTGTGGAGATCAAAAGCATGTCTTCAGGTAAGGATGGGGATGGGTATATCTACGGGCCTGCCAAAAAGGTCGTTGCATTCTCTTCTGAAGACAAGAACATGGTTGTATGAATCAATCATCTGGTGCGAACATGGACGCTAATGATTTTGATAAAAAGAACAAGGATGAACCTGAGGGTACTGATCAGGACAGTTCGGATAATCTAGTTGTACTTCCATTAAATGAGGATTCCAAGAAGATCACACAGACACTTTCCAATGAGAAGTCCCTGAAGATCCTTGACCTTCTTTCCGAAGAGCCGATGTCTGCAACGGATATCGCAAAAAAGCTCGGTCTTTCCATTACCACTGTCAAGTACAACGTTGATAGTTTGCTGGAAGCTGATCTGATCAAGGTCCACAGGATAAAGTGGAGTGCCAAAGGTCGTGAGATCAAGATCTACGAGCCGGTGCAGAAGCTGATCGTTGTGGCCCCGGGAAGCATGAATGTCAACAGGGCTTCCATAATCAGCATGTTGCAGCAGTATATAGGTGTTATCGGCGCGTCATTCCTCGGTGCTGCCGGACTTCAATACCTGTCCAGCACGGTAGGTTTTGGTGATGATGGCATGCTTTCAGCCCCTTCAATGATGGATGCTGCTGTTGAAGAGGAGGTCATGGGCGAAGCACCTGCGGAAATGGCACCACAACTTGCTGCTGATGAGGCTGCAGGTGAAGTTGCAAAGGCGGTTCCCGAAGAAGCAGGTCCCCAAATAATGGATAGCATACAAACATTCTTTTCGAACATTTCAGATAACATCGGTCTCTGGTTCTTCCTGGGATGTCTTTTTGCTGTCCTTATGATGATGCTCAAAGGTCGCTATTATGACAATGCCAGCGATTCCACAAAAAGATCTGTAAAGCGATATCTTATGCCGTTGATGCTGTTAGGTGTGGTGCTGGCAGCACTTTCCATCGGTATGGCGCCGGCGGAGGATGACCAGTTCCTTTTCCCCGATATAGAGAAGATGCCTGCGGACTATATCTTCACGGAAGAGGACAATGGAACCACAGTTTCGGTAAAAGCCGGAAGTATTGTGCGTATTGATCTTGATGCACCATCGGATGGCTATTGGTACCTTTCAGAAAGTTCAGACCTTGCCTTAATTGAAGACGGGTATGCATATACATCATCTTATAGTCCTGTAGATGACGATTCAGTCTATGGATGGACCTTTAAGGCCCTTTCCATCGGTGAGAAATCGGTCAGGATGGAATATGATTCATGGAACGGTGAGTCTGCTGTTCCGGAAGATTTCGAAATGGCCCTGATAGTTGAAGGCGATAATGAACTTTATCCGTCCTTCATTGTGGACGGGTATTATTTAGGTGATGCCATTGAGATAAAAGAAGGCGACTGGATGCTTATCAGAATGTTCGAGTCCAGAGCCGATACCTATACCTGGAACATGACCCTGACGGACGGTCTCCAGGTAAGAGGGGAGGAGTTCATCCCGCAATCAGAAGATTCTCTTTATGGGCAGCATGAATGGGAGATAGAAGCGGTTGCAGCAGGCGAGCAGAACGTTTCTGCCGTATACATGCAACTTGGGATGAACCTCACAGGATATGAGCAGGCCCTTGGCCTTACGGTCAGGGTTCTGTGATCTTTTTTATTTATTTTTATTCGACTTGATCTCTCTGAGATATTTAGTAGGTTCAAGGAGCTTTTCTGGTCGTTCATCTCCGAACCAGTTCCCTCCGAGATAATTCCTGTCTTGTACGACAGGCTCGCCTTCCCAGAGTTCAAATTGGAGCATGCTGGGATTATTGTCCTTCAGCATTTATATGTATTCAGGAGCATTGCCATCTATCTTTTTGTTGTTCAGCACAGTACTGACATGACCAATTATCTGGCCGGCTTCAACAATATCTCCTGTCTTTACGTTGGAGGAAGCAAGCTCACAATATTTGCAAAAAAGTCCTGAATGATTTCTGGTTATAATATGATATGTTTCATTCCAGTAAGAGATCATATCAGGGGATGTCATTATATCGACGTCGATAACTTCCCCGTCCTCTATGGCAAGAATAGGTTCACCTTCTGGTGCATAAAGGTCGATCCCGCAATGGTGGCGATCCTTTCTGTCTTCCCAGAAGGAGCCGCTTTCTCCGTTTTCCCGGAGGAGGTTCTCTGTTTTTTCAGGTAATTGGAATGCTTTCATCCATTTTGATTATGAACAAATTCATATATATTCCTGTCAGTCTTAAAATAAAGGTGATCAGAATATGTCAGAAAATCCACTTCAGGTAATTATCAATTCCGATGCAGACTTTTTCCAGCTCCTTGAGGATACACGTGTTACTTCCTTCGAAGAAGATGGCATCCCATTAAAATATAAGCTCCTCATGGCAATGGCACTTGATGCATCAAAAGGCGCTGTGAACGGTGTAACTTCCCTTGCAGTACAGGCAATGGAAGCAGGCGCTACAAAAGAAGAGGTAATGCAGGCAATAAAGGTCACACATTACATATGTGGTGTTGGCAGTGTCTATACCGCTGCAGCTGCTTTAAAGGCCATCCTTTGATCCTTTTTACCTTTTAACCTTTGACTTGTTATTTTTCATTTCTTATCCGGAATACATATTCCCGGTCATTTTCCACCATAAGAACGGACATGATCCCATGCATTATGGTATTTCCTGAACTTGTCCTTCTTTTCATACATCGAAGCATTTTCCCTTCCGTAGATCCTGCGGTCCTCCCCTATCGGGCAGACCTTTATGCATATCCCGCAGGGTGAAATGTATCGTTTGTTCAGCTCATCACTAAACGATGCACATGATTTCTTGTCAGTGATCCCTTCCGGATAGCCCTTTTCCACCAGTGCATTGGACGGACACATCCTGACACAACGCATACAATGGTTGCATAATTGATCTTCCATGATGTCATCAGGTTCGAGCTCAGCAGTTGTGAGGATCGTGCCAAAACGTACTCTGGGCCCGTATTCAGGAGTTAGTATCGTGTTGTTGATCCCGAAGTTCCCGAGACCGGCTAGGAGTGCAGCATGGCGGTGTGAAAAGAAGGCTACGGGATTTTCCAGAAGCACTTTGATGGATCCGTATCCGTCCCTTGGTATAAAGACGGAAGGATATCCTTTCTCAGTAAGGAAGCTGGACAACCGGTATGTATGCTGGTCCAGAAGGCTGTTAATTGTTCTGTATAGCTCCCTGTAATATATCGACGGAGAGGTCTCCAGAACCGGGAGGGTAACAGGCAGTCCGATGACTATTGCAGACCTTGCTTCCGGGTAGATGGACCGGGGGTGGAACTCTTCAGGTATCCAGGGCTGGAACAGTGGCTCTTCCCAGCGTTCTACGTTTGCCACCCCGACCAGCGGAATCTCCATTTCCATGCATTTTTCCAGAAGGGCTTCTTTCAGTTGTTTTTCCATGTAACCTCAATCCTTTTGATCAATTAACGGAGATTTGAGGTCGATCAGCTCTTCTGATGCTTCTTATATTTGGCTACCAGCTCCACATATTCTGCTGCATTTTTCCTGATCATGGCAGCATCCTCAGGCGTGGCTTCCCTTCTAAGCTTCCCGGGCACTCCTGTGATCACACTGTTAGGCGGAAACTTCTTTCCCGGCGGAACGAGCGCATTGGCACCAACGATGGAATTCTCCCCGATCTCGACTCCGTCAAGAACTGTGGAATTCATCCCTATGAGGACGTTGTTCCCGATCCTGCAGCTGTGCAGGACTGCCCCGTGACCTACGGTCACATCGTTTCCGATCTCGGTTGGAGTTGAGGGATCCGTATGGATTACTGAATTGTCCTGAATGCTCGTGCGGTTTCCGATCTTTATTCTGTCCATGTCTGCCCGGAGGACCGCATTGAACCAGATGCTTGAATTCTCGCCTACAATAACGTTTCCGATGATATCCGCGGAGTCTGCAATGAAGGCAGTTTTAGCAACGATCGGTTCCTTGTCGTTGAATTTTAATATCATTTGTCTTACCTGAACGGATAGTTCTCTTTTATCTGTGGATTATCGGCTATTTATTTCTATGGATTGCAGCAAATTTTTCTGATGGAAATGTATTAAATCCGGACTATGAAACAATTTCTGGCATTTGACCCTGTAGGCCTCTTTTCATTATTTATATTCAATGAGTGTAATTAATTATCCGAACTTTTTCAGCAAATTCATTATTTATGGCTTCTTCGATTATTCCTGCATGTGGACATGGGATCCCAATAGGATTACCTCTGGTAATACAGGATGCAAGTGCTAATGTATCAGCACCCCTTTTGACCATATCTCTGGCTCTGGTTATTGCTTTTTTACCGGGGCATCCTCCACATGAGACCATGCCTATTATTTCAATATCTTCTTCAATGCCTTCAAAAGCACATTTCTTCTCCCTTATTATTTTAAAATCCATAGTTCCCGGACACATGTCTTCTGTTTGTTGGCATCTGATTATTCCAATTTTCAAAATAAAACACCTTTTTTTGTTTTTTTAATAACTCTAAACTGTATAATGATATTGTAATGGACGGGAGATATTGTGACTAGGTTAATTGAATGGAGTGTGATGGATGCAATTAACCCGGAGGAAAAAAATATCTCCCGAATAATTGTAAAATGGTGGGCAAGTTATGTGGGACGATAATACGTCCCACTCTCAGCCATTATCTCAGTGATCTTCTGTTCACTGACAAGGCCCTCGATTATCGGATAGAGCTCCTCCTTATCGATGTCCAGCGACTGGACCACCTGCTCAAATGTACAGGGTCTGCGGAGTATAAGGTCATATACCTCATCCAAAAGGTTCTCATGATGTATTTTCGACCGCTTTCTCTTGAGGCCCTTAAGCACAAGCCTGATCCTCTCCCTTCCAAGTTCTTCATCGAACCTTTGTGCGATCTCCTTGAGACGTACTTCAGGAACAGGTACAATGAAATCCTCCGCCGGAGGTCGGCTAGTGGTCAGCACTTCGATCTCTTCCGGATCGATGTATCTGAGGACCTCGATCAGCTTTTCAACTTCTTTGTCGCTTGAATTGACAGGATAGTCGTTGTTCGAGTCCAGAAGCATGACCTCTATGGAGAGCTTTGTTCCGTTCATCTTCTGCATTTCCCGGAGTCCTTCGATAATATCCTGAAGCTCGATCCCCTCCGCAGGCCTGTGGATGGCCTGGAAGGTTTTCTCATTTCCTGAGACCAGCGTAGCGACAACGAGGTCTGCTTTTGAAAGATTCTTCCTGACATCCTCCCTTCCCATGAGGGATGAGTTGGTGATTACACAGATCGGAATATCACTGATCTCCCGTATATGGTCGATCATGTTTCCTATCTGGAGATTCAGTGTGGGTTCACATGTTCCTGAGAACGTGATGTAATCAAGGTCATCCACTTTTTTGTGATAGTTTATGATGCCATCGATCACTTCCTCGGTGTTAACAGGATCTGAAACTTCCGAAGGTCCTGATATCTTCCAGTCCACATGTCCGAGCTGGCAGTAGACGCAGTCATAGTTGCAGTTCTTCCTGTAGTTCCCCTTCCTGATGACATCAATTCCAAGCGACCTCCCAAGCCTTCTTGAGAGTATAGGTCCGTAGATGATCCTTGATTTCATTTTCACCACATTTTTATTTAGTTATCCCTTTTGTTTATTCAGTTTCTTATTTACAACACAGGTCATTTCCTGACCATGGTCTTGCCGCATTTGGGACAGGTCATCCGGGCACAAGGGACTCCTGGCTGGTGAGTCTCTTCATAACCACAGCCGGTGCAAACGCAAGCTCCGACTGGTCCGGCAGTTCCTGCACCCATTCTTCCGCGGAATCCTCTCTGTCCACGACCTTGCCCCTGATTCTGTCCTCCGACTGGTCCCTGGCCCATTGGTCCTGTTCCGTCCTTTCCTGGCATAATATAATCTCCTCCTTCTACTCTTATTGATTTTCCATGTACCAGTGCATCTGCTATCTTCTGCACAGTTCTCTGGAGCGTCCTGTGGAATGTGGACTGGTGGATATGCATCTTCTCTGCTGCAACATCCTGTTTCATCTTTTCAAGATAGCTGAGTCTCAATGATTCCAGTTCATCAATGGTAATGTTGATCTCTTCCAGCTCATTCAGGCAGGTGCCTGAAGGCTTGAAATGTCTGACATTGTGCTCGAAATCTACCATTCTCCTTTTTCTCGGGCGTCCCATAGTTTTGCATTATAATGCATAATATAGATAAAGCTTTTGATTTTGTTTTTAGAGGCATGTTTGGTTATTGAGTAAATGTATGTTCTTAAGGAGGATGTTAATTGCACAGGTTAGATTTTTGTTCAAAGTTTTAGAACAGGACTTTAATTGGTAGGATCTTCAATTTGAGATCCTCAGGTTCAGAAGATATTTATATCTTCATATCTGATATTTATAGTGTAGTAAGCTTCCATAGTGTTTGGAATATTTTGGGGCGCGCTACTACAATCGATTTTAAAGGGAGGTGGAATCAGATGGTAAAATGCGCAATTTGTGGGGGAGAAGCACCAAGGCAGCCAAGCGTAACAGACGAAGGTAAATGCGACCTTTGTGGTAAGAAGCTGGAATTAGCTAAGGAAGAGGAAGAGAAGAAGTAATTTATCTACTCGTGAATCGATCTAAATATTAAGTAAAATCTAAGTTGCCTTTCAAAAAGGCAACTTCAATATTTTTAATTTGCATTAGGGTTGAATTCAATAATCGCGCTTCCCAAAAATCCCTGACCCGATCCTCACCATGGTAGTCCCCTCCTCGATGGCAACTTTATAGTCTCCTGTCATTCCCATGGAAAGCTCCTGGATATCGATATTGCCCCAATTCTCCTTCTTCAGCTCATCAAAGATAGCTTTCATCTTCCTGAAATACGGGCGGGCTTCTTCGGCGGGGACAAAAGGTGGGATGCACATGAGACCTCTTACGTGAATGTTGCTGAGTGTCCGGATGTCTTTTATTGCATCTGCGATCTCATCGGTACTGAACCCGTATTTTTGCGGCTCGTTGCCGATGTTGACCTGAAGGAATATCTTTTGGACTTTTCCTATCTCTCCGGCTCTTTTGTTGATCTCCTCTGCCACTTTCAGGGAATCAACTGACTGGATCACATCAAATAGTTCTACGGCTCGCTGGACCTTGTTTGTTTGCAGGTGTCCGATCAAATGTTTTTCGCAGGGCGGGATGCAATTGCATTTTTTATCAAATTCCTGAACCCTGTTCTCACCTATTATTGTGGCTCCTGCTCTGATGGATTCGTTGATCCTGTCTGTGTCCACCGTCTTGGTAACGCTGACAAGTTTTACTTCTCCAAGCTCTTCAAGTATTGCCTTTGTATTCTCTTCGATCGTCATTGTTGGTCACAGCGCTGTTTTTGAAAATACGGAGTAATTTTTATGGTCCCTGTTGCGGGCTCTATGAAATAAGTGAAGGGAATTTTATATAAAACGTTCGTTTGTTTCGTTGTTATACCTCGGGATTAAGCAAAATGGCATCCAGAAATAGAATTCGGATGGGAAGTAGCCATCCGATCTGTAATTAAAAAGTTGGAATAAATCCAAATCAGAGCTTTTCAGTAACCCAGTGCCATCCTGATGAGCACTATCAGTCCGACGAACAGGTTGAGCACTACCAGCCCGCCGATCACCATGGCACCCAGTTTGATCTTTCCGGTATCCATGTCCAGGAAGGACAGTGCATTCTGGACTGAATCCATGGTGTCATTTGCTTTTGAGAGTGTCTCCTGGGTCTCGGTCAGGTTCGCGTTCAGGTTGTCAAGGAGTAAATCAATGCGTGGCTGCTCTTCTGTCCTGACGTTCTTCAGCACTCCGTGAAGTTCATCCAGCGTCTTCGGGATGATTCCTGCCTCTTCCACCCACTTGTTTGCCAGCATTTCGTACTTCCTGTCCAGCTTCAGGGACTGCCTGTAGTAGAAGGTCTTCTGGGCCTTGAGAAGGTCGTAGTTCCTCTGGTAGCCATCGAACTTGGTGCTCAGGGATGCGGATATTTTAGCACCGTGGGGCTGCATTGTGAGCATGGAATGTTTAGGAGCTTTGGCAAGGGTCATTTTCAGGTTTGACATTTTTGCCATTGCGGCCCTGGTTGCTTCCGGGGTGTATCCGGTTGCTGATGCTGATCGCATTTCACGTTCCTCAACGGCTTCATCCCTCGCGATCTCCCTGTCAATGTCTGTTCCTATCTCGCTCTCAGCTTTTTTGATGAAATGATTATCAGAGATCCTTTCATGCCTGATAGCTGCATCAGCTCTTTCGATATCGTTGTGTGGCTCTTCCTTTTCGATGAAACCATTGTCAGTTATTCTTTCGTGCCTGATCCCAGTACTAGGTCTTTCAATATCTGTTCTGCCTTCTTCCCTGATTATATCATCTTTGTGTGGTCTTTCCTCCACGATATCTCCGAAATTTCCAACATGTGTTTCGCCATGTACGATATCCCCCTCATTGGTGTGAGCTCCGGCAATACCTACGGCTCCCATGTTTATATTGAATTTATTTTCAGGATACTTCTCGATGACATTCGCAAGCTGGGCAGTGACCGTATCCTTTCTTGCGATCAGGCCCTGGTAATACAGTTTATCCTTCTGGAGCATCTCCAGATGGCCCTGAATCTCCGGGCTGAGGTCTGCGATGGCGATCGGCACTTTCTTTTTAGTGACAAAGAGCTTCTTTACCTCCTGAAGTACCTCCTCACTTACTTCCAGGTTGTCATCAAGGGAATCCAGTATGTCCTCGATCATCGGCTGTTCAATGGTATTGAACCGCTCAAGTGATTCTTTGGCGTTATAGATCGTGTTTGAAAGGACACCCGGTTCCTGGTAGAAGATGTCGTGGATCTCTTTCCTTACAGCAGCAAGTCTTGCCATAATCTGGAACTTCTTTATCACATTCTCCATATCGGATATCATGTCCCAGAAATCAAAGCTGAAGTCTGAAACGTCCTCGACTCCCATTTCGGAAAGCTTGTTCAAAAGGCCTGCCTCTTCCTGTCGGAGTTCGGTAAGTCTTTTCTTTTCCTCGTCCCAGAGATCTTCTTCATCCCTTTGGGTCATTCTTGTGATTACAAGCAGTTCTTGTGCTTCTATTAAAGTTGATTCCAGCTGTTCACCTACAGCCTCTATCGTCGAACCAATCACAGCTATTGCCAGCCCTGCCTGTTCTGCTGCATCTCCGGCAGACTCTGCAGCATTACCTGCCTGGTAAGCAGCTTTTCCGATATTGTATAGGCCACCTGTAAAAACACCCCCAACGATATCAATCAATCCCATAACATTTTCCTCCTGTTTTAAACTATATCAACAGAATACGCCACAAATTATCTGTAGAGATACAAATCGAAAAGACAAATTACAGCAATTGCAAGTACCCCGTTCTGCTTCCTATCAGCTTAGAATATAACGTTTAATTTTATATATTTATACGTATATATACATAATGACTGTGGCCAAAAAATGAATAAAATTTCAAAAAATAAATACAATTGCAAAAAATGAGAGGGTGGATCCACCACCGGATAATACTAAACTTATTTATATTCTTCCGGTTCTCAGTCTCTGATCTTTTCCATTAGCCAGGCCATGTTATGACCAAGGGTTTCCATTGTCTGAATGCCTTCGCCATCGGAGTCCACGTCTGCGGGCATGAGTCCTATTCCAACGTTCCAGTAGCTTGAACCCGGAATTATCATCTCAGAGATTGTGAAGAAATGATTGATAGAATCAAAAGCATGTATTGCTCCTGCTCTTCTTACTGCCACAACAGCTGCTCCTACCTTCCTTTTAAAAAGCTCCCCGTTGGCTTTGCCTACGAATCCTGCTCTGTCTATCAGTGCTTTTGTTTCCGGGCTCAGGTCTGCAAAATATGTCGGACTGGCAATGATGATACCATCGGCTTCAATCATCTTTTTGATGCATTCATTGATGAGATCGTTCTCAATGATACATCGATTGTCTTTTTTGTCAAAGCATTTCATGCATGCAGTACATCCATGCACTGAATTGCCTCCAATCTGGACAACTTCTGTCTCGATTCCTTCCTTCTCAAGTACTTTTATCACGTGGGCAATAAGGCGTGAAGTGTTTCCTTCTTTTCTTGGACTTCCGTTGAACGCTACGACTTTCATTGTCTTTCTCCGTTTTTTTTTTAAAAAGATATTATGCATGGTATGCTATTGAAACAGATCGATAAAAAAAGAAAATCAAGTTGCATGCAGTTACTATATTACAATAAACTGCAAGCAAAAGGGATACTTATTCTTTATTTTTTCTCAGACTTTTCATCTTCTCAAGTTCGCATTCCAGTTCCTTGATCTTCATCTCGTCGATCTTGTCGGAAAGGTTCTCAAGTTCCTTGTCAGCCATCTGGATAGTTCCATGAAGCTTCTCAATGATATTCTTCTCCAGATTGAGTCTTTGTTTCTTTGTTTCATCAACGAGTTCTTCTACAAGGACCTTTCCCTCTTCTTTTGTTATTTGTCCTTCTTCGATTTTTTCCCTGGCAAAGTCCCTGATCTTCTCTTCGGATAATGCTGCCAGTCCTGCACCTATTAAAGCTGTTGCTCCCAAAAGGCCCATCTTCTTCATCTTGTCCATTTATTTTCACTCCCTCTTTAAATAATGAGATTTTTTTATACTTTTTGATTTTATTGAAGTCACCATTTGTTCTGGTAACGGGGTACAATAGTAGGTAATAGCAAAAGTCGTTATCAAAACCGCTTTGCCATGTAATGCTCTTCTGTATGGTTCCTCTTGATCAATATTTCAGCATGAATCTAAGAAGAATTCCGGCATAAAAATATCTTCAATTTTGCATTGTCAGAAGATCAATAATAACCCAAATACTAATTTCCCCTTTTATAAAGGGTCTCGATTTAATATATAATTTTTGGAAGAACTCAATATGTGCCTTTTTAGACTTCCATCACAAGGGATAGCTTGTGATGAAAGGAAAAAGCATTTTCAAAGTTTTTCAATGAGAAAATGGGAAAAGGCCCTGGGTCAGGATCTTCTTAATAATGTCCTTTTATGAATGGTATGAACCTGTGTACCTTCTTTTGGTATTCCAGATATTCATCCCCAAACTGAGATACCAGTCTTTTTTCCACATGCACAGATCCGATATAAAAGTATATGCTGGTTATTATGTAGACAACAAGCAAGTTCACGGTCATAAAGGGGGTAAGCCAGATAATTACGAGTCCTGAAAGCAGGAATGGGTCCCGTATCCATCGAAAAATTCCTTTGATGTTAAGTGGTTCTGATTCAGGTGTATTTGGTCTGGAAAGCTGCAAATGCAATTTGAACCTCTGGGGGGAATCGTGGAAGGCCATTGGCGCTCCCATTGCAGCGATCAATTGTCCGGATACCATCACCCAACGCCAGGGAGATGGTACTATATATAGAATTCGTCCCGGATTCGTATATATCAGATAGACTACAGGAAGTATCGTAATCAATGCTATCAAGCTGTATACCGGAAGGTAGAGCATCTCTGCTCTGGGGCCCAGTGCTTTCGCTACCATCCGTTTAAAAGGCAGGCTTGCTGTGATGCTGTGAATTACCGCAAATGCTACAAGACAAAGAGCAATTATAATTATGGCTGACACCAATTGTTATCCCCTCGTTATTTCGTCTGAAAGTTCTTTTTTGGACTCTCTGATAATTATTAGGAGCTCCCGTAATATAAAGAGTTCGACATGAAGTAGTTGTTGAAAACCTGTGGCAGACGTTGTGAACTCTCGTTTATTTTAGACAATTATTTATATGAT
>JBNJIC010000054.1:13503-14076 GCA_051749005.1 Halobacteriota archaeon
AATAGGAAATTACTGGAAATAAAGATAAATGCTCAAAAGTTTAGCCAAAAAACTTTGCTTTGAAAAAAATCAGCAGTTAATCGCAATTCTCTATGATATATGTGTACGAGATACCGTTATGTTTTGTTGAACATAACGATTAAAGATGTCCAGTTTGAATATGATTGCTTCATAGAGCAAGATATAAAGAATGCATTTCAGGTTGTATGAGGGATTGGATGGTTAGTAAAGAACTGAAGATATTTTCAATATTGTTATGTTGCATTCTATTATCCGGTTGTATCGGATCTTCAGGTGATACGATCGCAGACGAGGACTCGTTGAGTGCTGAAGCTGTTCTGGACGAGCAGACCAGCAAGGAACCTCTTCTTGTATACTGTGGAGCAGGAATGCGCAGACCAATGGATGAGATCGGTGAATTATTTGAAGAAGAATACGGAATTCCTGTCAATTTTAATTATGCAGGTGCTAATACACTCCTGACACAGATGGAACTTACTGGCCAAGGCGATGTCTACATACCCGGTGCAACCTATTACTTTGAAGTTGCTGCTGAAAAGGGCCTTATTCATA
>JBNJIC010000055.1:0-13948 GCA_051749005.1 Halobacteriota archaeon
TCATGAAGCTGCTTTGTGCGATCCATGATCAAGTCAACGGTCTTGCGGCTGTCCTCAAGTGAAAGATCCTCATCAATGATCTTGGTGCCTCTTCCGGCATAGACCAGATGGTAGAAACAGATACGAGGGATGTTCTCTTCTTCAAGCATATCAAAGATCGCAGGAATATCAGCTACATTCTGCTTGTTAATGGTAAAACGCAGTCCTACCTTGATGCCTTCCTTCCTGCAATTGCGAAGACCTGCCATCGCAGCATCAAAAGCACCTTTCATGCCACGGAACTTGTCGTTGGTCTCACGCACGCCGTCGATGGAAATACCCACATAGGAAAGACCGATCTGCTTGAGTGTCTTTGCCATTTCCTCATCGATAAGAGTACCATTCGTGGAGATCACAGCACGCAGTCCTTTGGAAATCGCATACTCTGCCAATTCAGGAAGGTCTTTGCGCATCAGCGGTTCACCCCCTGAAAAAAGGACTACCGGAGAGCCGAAATCTGCAAGGTCATCGATCAGTTCCTTGCCCTGCCCGGTGGTAAGTTCGTCATTGTATTCAATGTCCTTTGATTGTGCATAACAGTGAACGCAGCGAAGGTTGCAGCGCCTTGTAACGTTCCAGACGACAACAGGCTTCTTGTCCTTTGCAAATTGCAGCAGGTGTGAGGGAAGTCGTTTTGAGTCCCGACCGTAACGAAGGGCGTCTGATGGTTCAACAGTACCGCAATAGAGCTTTGAGATTCCTATCATTATGATCCTCCTGCAACATTATCCAATTGGTAACTTATCCAGATTCCATTTTTCGTTTTTAGTATTTCAATTAGTTGTTCTCAAGTGCTTCCTTAGCAACTCTGAGAATTTCCTTGAAAGTGTATTCATCAGGTGTGACATTCACTTCGACCCCATGTTCCTTCAGGGTATTGGCGGTCGGGATGCCGATAGCAGCCACAAGTGAATCTGCAAGGACTTTCCTTATCTCTTCACCAGTTCCCATAGATTCCGCCAGGTCGAAAAAACTGCGCACCATCATGGAACTTGTGAATGCAAAGACATCTATATCCCGGTTGAGGCTTCTGGTAATAAGCTCCTCCTGCATCGGGCCTTTTGGCATGGTCAGGGTATAGACCTTTGTCTCGAGTACGTTTGCACCGCAATCCCTGAGACCGGTTATCAGCAGTGTTGAACCGTAAGCACTTCTTGCAGTATCGATGTTCTTGCCCTTCACATCAGCACAGAGATATTCCACCAGTCCTTCAGAGCTGTAGACACCTGGCATGCCGAGGACATCGACACCAAGCTTTTCCAGTTGTTTGCGGGTGGTAGGACCGATAGCGATAACTTTGGTCTCGTTGAGAGCTTCTATGAATTCATCACGCTTGTCCTCCGGGATCTTGTCCAGAGTGAAATCAATTCCATTGGCACTTGTAAATATCACATAATCGGACCTGAGGGAGAATACATTCTCTGTGAACTCGTCGAAGTACTCATCCCTCATGGTCTCAAGCTCGATCATGGGAACGGCCACTACGTCGAAACCAAAGGATTCCGCAAGTTTCCGGGAACCTGAAATATATCCCTGAGGTCTCATGATTGCAATTACAGGCTTACGATCATTTGCATCCATATGAACATCTCTTAATTATCAAATATCAATTATCGAATATCAATTATCGAATATACTTATAACTTAACTATCAGGTTACTATCATAAGTAGTTCTTGAACTTTTCAGATCATGGAACCTAGTATATCATGGAGCTTGACAACATCACCTATCACGGTAAGTGCCGGAGCCTTTACGTTCTGATCCTTTGAGATCTGTGCAATGGTACCGACAGTTCCGATGGTCACGCGCTGGTCAGGACGAGTTCCTCTTTCCACAATTGCAACAGGCGTCTGCGAGTCTTTTCCGTGTTTCATGAGCTCGTTCATGTTGCGTTCAAGCATCTTAACTCCCATGAAGATAACGATGGTCCCACCAAATGCTGCAAGTGTCTTCCAGTCAAGGGCCGTCTCTTCCTTGGTAGGGTCCTCATGTCCTGTTATGAAGGTCACCATTGAG
The DNA here is from genome assembly GCA_051749005.1 of Halobacteriota archaeon. Taxonomy (GTDB): domain Archaea; phylum Halobacteriota; class Methanosarcinia; order Methanosarcinales; family Methanosarcinaceae; genus Methanococcoides. Next base: position 2,058 of record JBNJIC010000055.1, read on the forward strand.
GCGTGGTCCCTGTGGGTTACCGGAATACCTGCATAGGCAGTAGCTGCAAGTGCGGATGTAATACCAGGTACTACTTCGAACTCAATCCCTGCCTCGACTAGTTCCTCAGCTTCCTCGCCACCGCGGCCGAACATGTAAGGATCACCGCCTTTAAGACGGACCACTGTCTTTCCTTCCTTTGCTTTCTCAACGATAACGGCGTTGATCTCGCTCTGGGAGAGAGTATGATCACCTGCATGTTTTCCGGCATCGATCTTCTCAGCCTCTTCAGGCATAGTGTCAAGTATCTGTTTTCCCGGGAGCTGGTCATATACAATAACATCGCTTGTATCCAGAAGCCTGCGTGCCTTCAGGGTCATCAGTTCAGGGTCACCGGGACCTGAGCCTACAAGATATACTTTTCCGTATTTTTGAGCCATATTACCAGTATCCTCTATTTCTATTTTGCTGATTGTAAGAACCTGATATCATAAATAGATTGATACTATTTTGAAAATGATGAAAATGAAAACTTAAGAACACACACTCTTCAGGATCCGTAAGTATTGAGACATGAAGAAAATAGAACGTAGAAAGAAAACAGGGAGTTGTCCAAATAAAATGGACAACATGAACTTGATCAGCTTTTCTCAAGAATGTAAAGAAGCATTTCACTGTTAAGTTTGCTTTCACGCGAAAGTCTTTCAGCGACCTCATCATCTGGAATACCTTCAGATTTCATCTCCTTAATCCTCTCAAGGACTACAGGTGATATACTGTAGTACTCATTGATGTCTTTGCGATGTCCCCATACATCGCCTTCGACAAGCCTGATCCCCTGCATATCCAGGAACATTTCAATAGATTTGGATAGAGTACGCCGGTATGATGTAGGGATCTGGATCACCTCTACTCCCTTACACCTTTTTATAAGGGTAAAAATATCCTCATTTGATGGCCTGAATGCAAGATGGATCACTTTTTCATCAGCATTAAGATTTTGAATTTCATCTCTTTTACTTACGACCCTAATTTTCATATAAGCACCCCATTATATTCAAACAGTTAGAAATAACTTAGTAAATTAATTGTTGGGGCTGACCTTTTAAATAATTAACGATTGAAAGGTTATTTAGAAACATCAATCGTTGAGGCGAAGCTTGACAGAATCAGCATGGGCCTGAAGCCCCTCTTTTTCTGCAAGAGAAATAATGGTATCCCCGATCGAACTTAAGCCTTCCTTTGTGATCTTCTGTATAGTGGAATACTTCAGGAAGTGGTTGATGTTAAGACCTGAGTACAGCTTTGGGTAGCCAGCTGTCGGAAGCACGTGGTTCGTACCCGAGGCATAATCACCTGCTGCCACTGGAGCATAATTGCCTACAAAGATGGACCCTGCGTTCTCGATGCTCTCAAGCACTGCATCATCATCCTTCACCATGATCTCAAGGTGCTCAGGAGCGAAATCATTGGAAATTGTAATGCATTCGTCCATTGTATCGGTCACAATAATAGCTGCATTCTCCAGGGAAGAATCAACGATCTCCTTGCGTACAGCAGCATCAGCCTGCTTTTTGACCTCATCATTGGTCTGCTCTGCAAGCTCAGCAGATGTTGTCACAAGGACTGAAACGGATTTTGGGTCGTGCTCTGCCTGTGCGAGAATATCGGATGCTATCATACCAGCATCAGCAGAATCGTCTGCAATGATAAGGACCTCACTTGGGCCTGCAGGAAAATCGATCTCTGCCTTGTCACGCACCATCATCTTGGCAACGGTAACAAAGACATTCCCCGGACCTACGATCTTGGCCACCTTCAATACGGATTCCGTACCATAGGCCATTGCTGCAATTGCCTGAACACCTCCAAGCTTGTAAATATGATCTGCACCTGCGACCTTTCCTGCTGCAAGTGTAAGCGGGTTGACCTTGCCGTCAGGTCCGGGTGGTGTGCACATTACAACGCTCTTCACACCTGCAACCTTTGCAGGAATTATTGTCATGAGCGCAGTGGAAGGATAGGAAGCCCTGCCACCGGGAACATAGGCACCAACCGATGCAAGAGGTGTTGCCATCTGACCAAGTTTGATACCGGGAGTGGGTTCAATGAACCATATCTTCTCCGGAAGTTGTGCTGCATGGAAGTTCCTTATGTTCTCTGCTGCGATCTCGAGGTGCCTGATAAGCTCAGCATCAACAAGTACCATTGCCTCTTCGATCTCTTCAGGAGACACTTCAATGGCCTTGATGTCTGCTCTGTCAAACTTCTTTGTGTATTCACGCAGTCCGTCGTCGCCTTTTTCCTGCACGTCATGAAGTATTGCTGAAACGGTTTCAGATACGTCCGTCAGCTCTCCTGTGCGGTCAAGAAGCTTATTCATCTCTTCTTCGGTGACATCGGATAGGTGTTTGTACAGCATGTGATCATCTCATTATTAGGGTAAGGAAGGACAGGAAACACACTACAAGTTAAAGTATATTGCAGGTCCGTACCATATTGAATTATTAAAACATCACTGGAAATCACTGAATGTTTTCTGCTCTTTGTCCAGTAATGTATCTAGAGTATTTGAATTTATAGGTGTGCTCTTTTCCACTTTCTCCTTAACACGAACACCTATGTTCGAAAGGATATTTGCAGCAACCTTCGGACCCACCAGTTTGGATAAAACTGAATATTCTGCCTTCTTGAGCTCAGCAAGGGACACGAATCCAGCCTCATAGAGCTTACGTGCACGCACACGTCCCACACCCCTTATACTGACCAGCTGCATGAGCTCAGGACTGGCACCATAATGTATCCTTTTCTCAAGCCCATGGGCATGGGAAGAATATTTCACTCCGAGAAGTTCTGCCAGCTTCGTGGTCGCATGCATCAGCCATTCCGCAGTATCCGCAAGGGCATGGATATCACCCTCACCGACATTGAAATGCTGTGTGATTTCGTCGGCAGGGATCTCACGGATCCACTCATCCAGCAGCATTGCAGTCTTCACTTCACCAAGGAACCATTCATAATCGATATGTTTGAACTGGTTAGGGATCTCGATGAAATCATCGCTATTCGACATAACAAAATCATTGACCTTTGCATAATCACTGCTGCGCATGTAAAGCTGCCTCATATCCGGCGTGCTACATATCAAGTGAAGAAGCGTAAGATCGGTGACATGGACAGCTTTTTTCAGCCCGTCCACGATCTTTGCCCCGGACATCGGATCGATATAGAGCATGGAAACAAACTTACCGAGCTGGGTCGAGCTAAGGGAAATGGAATCCGAAGTATCCTTCTTTACGATCATTTCATGTTCTGCAAGGTAATCGATACAGTCATCGATGACCTCTTCAAGACTCCAGGCATCCTGCTGGAAAGCAAAGAACGTCGAACCCATGAATTCCATCAGCTGATCTCTGTCAGATGCAAATCCGTTCACAATTGTAGAAAGAACGTGTGTCCTCAGTGCATTCTCCGTACCAAGTTTCGACCATATATCCTCTGGGTCTGCTTCAACATAGTTCTCCAGCAATTGCTCGAATTCCGCATATTCCTTGGCAAGCAGCACAGATTCTCCGTAAGGATCAAGATGAGGACGCCCTGCTCTTCCTGCCATCTGCTTGTATTCGAGCACAGGTATCGGCTGCATCCCGAAATTTGCATCGAACCTTCGGTAGTTCCTGATGATCACTCTCCTTGCAGGTAGGTTAAGCCCTGCTGCAAGTGTCGGTGTGCTGGAGATAACCTTGATCAGGTTCTGCCTGAAACCATCCTCCACGATCTTCCTGTGGGACGAATTCAGTCCTGCATGATGGAAAGCCACTCCTTTCCTTATACAATTTGCAAGAACCTTTGCTGTATCGGTCTCACCTGTAGATTCAACCTCCACCGCAATCTCTCCAAGTCTTCCAATGGTCTCATTGTCAAGGATTTTTCCTATCTTTTTGGAAGTAGTCTTGGCAAAGCCCGTACAATTTCGACGACTGCTCTCAAAGACAAGACATTGACCACCTTCAATAATTGTATCAAGCACAAGATTGGTGGCATTGTCCTTATCCCGGCGTTCTATTTTCTTCTGTTTACCCAGAAAATTGATAGCCTCACCAAAGAAAACGCCCTCATACAGATCAGTGGGCCGCCATTCGCTAAGTACAAGGGCTGCATCAAGCCAGTCTGCCATCTCCCGGGCATTGCCAACAGTGGCTGACAGTGCGATTATCTGGCAATCGGGATTCAGGCGCATCAGTTTGGTTATGGTGACCTCAAGGGTCGGACCCCTGTTCTTTGAATCAAGCAGGTGGACCTCGTCCACAACGATAGTGGTGATCTCTTCCATCCATGAGGTGCCGTTACGCAGAAGTGAATCTGTTTTTTCGGAAGTTGCCACAATTATGTCGTTCGCACCCAGCCATTCATCCCTTGAATCAAAATCCCCTGTTGATATACCTACCTTGATACCAAAAGGTGCAAGCTCCCGAAAACGATCGAATTTCTCTGAGGCAAGAGCACGGAGCGGAACTATGTAAAGCGCTTTTCCCCCATTACGGATAGTTTTCAGCATTGTAAGTTCTGCCAGAAGGGTCTTTCCTGAAGCTGTGGGTATTGCAGCAAGAAGGTTCTTTCCTTCAAGAAGACCGTTATCAACGGCTTCTGCCTGGGGAGGATACAGCTCCTTGATACCGGAATCTTCATAGAAGCGAATGATATCCTCGGGAATGTCAAGCTCTTTTATCAGCATGGGAATTTCACATCACTTTACAGCGGTTGATTCAATATGGTATAAGTAATTTCTTAAAGGGATCAGACCCATCCACTACAAAAGACTAAATAATCCAGAGTTCTACACCTTTTGATGTACGTCGAAGAGATCATTTCCCGACTAAAAAAAATTTATCCTGAAGGTTATTTCCAGATCAACCGTGACCCATATTATCTTCTTATTTCCACGGTACTGTCCCAGCGAACCCGGGACGAGGTTACAATACCCACTACCCAGAAACTATTTTCCGTTCTCGATACTCCTGAGAATATGGCAAGTGCCGATGTGGAAGAAATTCAGGAACTGATAAGAGATGTTGGTTTCTATAGGGTGAAGTCACAGCGCCTGATCGACATATCCCGCATGCTTCTGGATGAATATGAAGGGGTTGTTCCGGATGACATAAACGAACTTGTGAAACTTCCGGGAGTTGGCAGAAAGACAGCCAATTGTGTACTTACCTATGCTTTTGATAAAGACGCCATTGCAGTGGATACTCATGTACATCGCATATCCAACAGAATGGGACTTGTAGAGACTGAGACTCCCGAAGATACAGAGATCGAGCTCCAGAAAGTGGTCCCGAAGGATATGTGGAAGGAAATCAACGGCCTGATGGTCCTATTCGGGAAGAGCATCTGTCGTCCGGTATCACCGAAGTGTGACAGATGTATTATGAACGATATTTGTCCGAAGCTGATCTGAAGATAGAAAATCAGACGGTTAAATGATATTGATCAATCAAATGTAACAGGTTCATCGTCTATTAAAAGCTGTTTTGTCACAGGTGAACAAAACGGCCCGATCGAAACGATCACTGATACATTTTCCATCTGCATCTGTATCGGAATGCCTTCACCTTCAGGTACAAAGTAGCTTTCGATACCCCAACTAACGTAAAGTGTATCGTCGTAATTACCCGTAGCAACTCCTTTCATGCATACCTCTTTATCACTGACATCAGGTTTTCTATGGCTTACCGAATCTATTGTCCAGTATTTTTCTTTTTCAGAAAGCGTGGCGTATACTGATTCACCATACAAAAATTCGCCATCATAAGGAGTATTATCAAGGTCTATTGTTGATATTTCATAGTTCAGGTTAACATAGTCCCCCCGGAACACATCCCTTGGATCTACAGGTTCGGTCTTTAGTAAAATATCCTCGCCGAAGCTCAATGCAACCATCTTTGGCAGGAATATCAAAGTGATGATGATCAGTGAATAGACCATAAGCACAAGAAATCTCTTTGAGTTCATGCAACATGACCTCCCTTTATCTCGCTTATGATAGAACGTCTCTTATTTTCCAGATACCATCCAAGCGCAATCAGGATCAGCCCTCCGGCAATGAAAGCAAGAGACCTTGGCAACAACTCGTAAAGTGTTGTAAAGTACAGGTGCAGCACACCCACCACAAAAAAGAACATTCCGATATTGACAAAGGGCACTGTAGCCTTATAGTATCCTATCAGCATGCTGCCAACTGATAGTATGAAGAATATCAGGTTGAAAAATATGAACAATATTGTAGCTATTTGTGGGTCCATTCGAGTGTAGGTGTAACCATATTCTGTGACCGATGTTGTAAACGATTCTATGAAAAAGGTTAGCAACCATGCACCTACCCAACCTGAAAATGCTATTGAAAGTACGATGAGCTCGTATTTTGCATTCTCGATCTTTCTATACATTGAATAATTCGATATCAAAAAAATAATTGATGTTAACATGAACAAAAGGAAGATAAACTGGACCTGCCAGGTTATAGGCGTGAGCCTTGTAAGGATCTCACGATATGGTGTTTCCAAACTGAAGTAGAAGTATGAGATAAGAATGAAGAACAATCCAAAACCCTGATGTACAAGCCTGAAATTAGCATATTTTTCATATCTCAGATGTAGTTGCCCAAGACCATAGAGATTGATACCTAATAACAGGTACAACATGAATATCTCAAAGCTATTCGTCGCCAGGTATCTGGCCTGCGAGATATAGAACGCGGTCCAGAGAGCAAATGTGAATATATTCAACGACAGAATGAGCCGGGAATTAAATGCATAACCAAACGGGACTATTGCAAGGAACCACACCAGCAAAAGCCAATGAACATTTGCATTCACGTTGAATATCTGGGCAGTCAGGAATATTGTTGCACCAACGAACAACGAAGCAAGGAAAAGCAATGCTTCACCCATTACAGGGAGTCTCCTCCTTTTAAATTTCAATTCCCAGCCAATGAAGTAGGTTGTGTATGTTGTACCAAGCAGAAGAACCATTTTTCCAACGGTAGGAATTCTTTGCCAGTTCGATGCAACAAATAGAATTGCTCCGATACCGATCAGGAAGGCACCCAATATTGAAAGTGCTGTGATAAGCTGTGAAGTATTCTTCTTCTGAGTTACTGTTTCAATTACGGAAGGTGCCTCAGTAAGTCCATATCTTGAAAGAATCAATTTTGCCTGATGGTTATCAACGATCCCTTCGCTGCTCCAGTCTTCGACCTCTTGCTGAAGCCACATTTTATGCTCATCTTCCCCCATTGCAATACAATTAAAGAATTTATGACTACTTAATGTTTTTTGCGATGGATAAATAAATTGATCGAAAATAAAAATTTTGGCAATTAAAAACCGATATTAGAACCATAAAGTAAACAAACAGAACAGAAGAAAACAAAATAAAAAAGAAAGTAAGGAACACGGCTGGAAAGCCGCTTTCCCATATCATTCGTTGCTAAGCTGTCCGCTAAAGTACTTGTCGTATGAATACATATCGAAGTGCCCGTGACCACTGAGGTTGAAAAGGATAGTCTTCTCTTCACCGGTCTGCTTGCATTTGAGAGCCTCATCAATAGCGCATTTGATAGCGTGGGTGGACTCCGGTGCAGGTGGAATGCCTTCACTGCGGGCGAACATGACTCCTGCTTCGAATACCTCAACCTGGTGATAGCAGGTAGCTTCCATAAGCTTGTCTGCGGTCAGCTGACTGATGATCGGTGAGCATCCGTGGTATCTAAGACCGCCAGCGTGGATGGCAGGTGGAATGAAATCAAATCCAAGAGAGTACATCTTAAGCAACGGAGTCAGTTTTGCCATATCGCCATAGTCATACTCGAACTTACCGTCACAAAGAGTAGGACATGCAGATGGCTCAACAGCGATGATACGAGGATCATGGGTTCCTTCGATCTTATCCCTCATATATGGAAGACCGAGACCTGCAAGGTTACTTCCACCACCACAGCATCCGATCACCACATCGGGATATTCCTCTACCTTATCCAGCTGTTTCTGGGCTTCAAGACCGATCACAGTCTGATGGAGCATAACGTGATTGAGCACACTGCCAAGAGCATATTTGGTATTATCGTTCTTCACAGCATCCTCTACAGCTTCTCCGATAGCGATACCAAGGCTGCCGGATGTATCCGGATATTTCTCAAGCATGTGGCGTCCGAACTCAGTATCAGGACTTGGCGAAGGGATTACATTCGCACCCCAGAGATTGATCAGGGATTTACGGTATGGTTTCTGCTCAAAGCTGGAGCGTACCATATAGACCTTACATTCGATATCAAAATAATTACAGCAAAGGGAAAGTGCACTTCCCCACTGACCTGCTCCTGTCTCGGTTGTGATTCGTTCAGTGCCTTCTTTCATGTTATAGTAAACCTGTGCAACAGCAGTATTAGGTTTGTGACTGCCTGCAGGACTTACTCCTTCATATTTATAGTAGATCTTAGCAGGGGTGTCAAGAATTTTTTCAAGCCTGTGTGCACGGTACAAAGGAGAAGGTCTCCAGAGTTTGTATATCTCAAGAACCTCTTTTGGAATGTCAATGTATCTCTCACTGCTAACTTCCTGTTTGATGAGCTCCATCGGGAAAAGAGGAGCAAGGTCCTCTGGTGCCAGTGGCTCATTGTTTGCAGGGTTAAGTGGTGGAGCCAATGGAGTTGGCATATCCGGGAGGATATTATACCACTTTTTTGGCATCTCGTTTTCATCAAGTAGGATCTTAGTCTGTTCCATAGATATTCCTCACATATAAAATGAACAAATGCGTACTATGATGTAGAACAATCTATATTATAAATTTGTTGTGTTCAAAATTGATCAGGTTTTCAGAGGCTGACACACCGATCCGAATCGAAATTTTGAAGATAGAAATACATAGAAGTATCTACTTGATAACGGATTATTTGATCTGCATAAGATACGGCCCCTATTATGGTTTGCAACCTAGTGAGATACGCTCTTCCGGAGAAAGCGACAGATAAAAATCAATTATCTGAAAGTCGTTGAATTCCCTTTCATGCAAAGAGTCAAAGAACCTGTCAAGAGTTGATATCGTATTCTTTTCCATCGGTTTTGATGAAGCGAGCTCTTCCGCCTCTTTTGTAAGCCCTATCTTGCTAAGGCTGGTTGTGATGCGGTCGATGGCCTCTTTATCGTGTTTTATGAATTCCTGCCTTATCCTGTCAAGGTCACTGCTCCCTGGAGATATAGTAAAACCTGAATCATTGGATTTACTAAATTCCATCTCCCTGCAGTCCCTTGCAGTTATATCAGAATAAAGATTGTTATATCTACGCGTCAGATCATTATGCTTTTCAAGATACCAGGCCCAGAATCCATTATTATTGTTACTGCATTCGGTCATCTCTTTATAGACCTCTAACTGCCTGGATTTCGCATTTTCAACAAGCCATTCTTTGCGCCATTTGTTGAACTCCTCTTTAGAACTGGAATTCAATCTGGCAACATGATGCCCTGTAAGACTGTTCGAATCAATCATTCAATACCACCTATGTAACTACCTGCCTGAGACCTGTTACAAAGAATCCGACAGACAGATTAATCTAACTTGAATGATACCAACCTAACCGTCGTACAACGGTCCGTTTCATCCCTCTCTTGTAACCAAATCGATGATATGGCTCACCATTAAAATATTGCAAACCTCATATTTAATATTATCTCCAGTCTAGACTATAGTAATCATCATAATGATGCTGCTGCATCCTTTTTACATATAACAGAAGAAATACAAGATAAAAAAAGAGTATCATGATGCCGTTTTATCATGTATCAAAATATAAATAGCATCAAAACCTATGAAATATAATCCAACATTATAAAACAGAGGAATATCATGGCATCAAATACCGAACATACATTCAGCGAAGAGGAATTGCTTGAAAAAATTATATCCGGAGAGATCCCTCTTAGGAAAATCGATGCATATACAGACAAAAACACTGCGATAAGGTTGAGGAGATGTGCGATCGAGAAGTTGGAAAATGTCGAGTTCGAGTATATCCACAATTATACCATTGATCCCGAATCTGTTACAAAACGAAATATAGAGAACATGATCGGCGCCATACAGATCCCCCTCGGTATCGCAGGTGGCATCAAAATAAACGGCGAGTATGCCAATGATGAATTCATGCTCCCTCTTGCAACCACTGAAGGTGCCCTTGTTGCAAGCACGAACCGCGGATGTTCTGCCATCACAGCATCCGGTGGAGCAAACGTGAGAATATTCCAGGATAAGATGACACGTGCGCCTGTTTTTAAGATGAATGACGTTGCTCACGCAAGAAAGTTCGTTGACTGGGTAAGAAAACCTGAGACCTTTGAAGATATGAAAGAAAAAGCTGGTGAGACCACACGCTTCGGAGAACTTATCAGCGTTGAGCCATATGTCACTGGCAATACGGTTTTCTTAAGATTCGCATATGACACCAAGGATGCAATGGGAATGAATATGGTAACCATTGCCACCGATGCAATACTCAATCTGATATCTGATGAATTCGGAGCATATCCCATATCCATTTCAGGCAACATGTGCACCGACAAGAAGCCTGCGGCCATCAATAACATCCTCGGCAGGGGTAAGACGGTTGCAGCCGATGTAACAATCCCAAAAGACATTGTCAAAAAGAAACTGAAGACAACTCCTGAGATGATGGAAGAGGTCAACTACAGGAAGAACCTGCTTGGCTCTGCAAGAGCCGGAGCACTTGGATACAATGCACATGCTGCAAATATCGTGGCAGCCTTATACCTTGCATGCGGACAGGATGCAGCTCACGTTGTTGAAGGTAGTACAGCAATTACCACCATGGAAGTCAATGAATACGGTGACCTCTATTGTTCAGTAACAATGCCATCCGTACAGGTCGGTACTGTCGGTGGAGGAACAGGAATCGGCACCCAAAAGGATTGCCTGAACCTGCTGGGAGTTGCCGGTGCCGGAGAGATTCCGGGCGATAATTCAAAGAAACTGGCAGAAATTGTGGCAGCCGCGGTTCTTGCAGGAGAAATATCACTAATAGGTGCACAGGCTGCCGGTCATCTGGCAAGAGCTCATTCCGAGCTTGGAAGATGATCTTTTTTAACTTTTGAATTAAATACAGATTTAAAGTAAAATATAAATTTCAAAGTTAATTTTACCTTTAAATTTAAATCTAAATTAGGCTTTGAATTTACTTTTGTACCTTCGATTCGTCCTGAGATTTAACCTCTCTGAGCAAGGTAAATGCTCTCGATACGGTCGAGGGTCTCAGCCTCTTCAGGAGACTTATCATCCCTGACATTCACAAGCCTTGGGAACCTTAATGCATAACCTGATTCGTAATTGGTGCTTTTCTGGATCTCCTCGAAGGCTACCTCGAAGACAACTTCAGGTTTCAGCTCAATATCCCTGCCTGATTCAACTACTATCAGGCCGGAAAGCATGTCAGTAAGTTCTGCAAGTTGCTCATCTGAGAAACCTGTGGCAACCTTTCCTATAGGCAGGAAACTTCCTGAATCGGGATCAAAGCATGCAAGCGCGTAGGAACCGATCAGGTTTGCACGCCTTCCATAACCCCATTCGGCACCAACGACCACAAGGTCCAGGGTTTCCATGATAGGTTTCTTCTTCAGCCAGTTCTTACCCCTCTTACCTGGAGAATACGGAGCATTGGGATTCTTGATCATCACACCTTCATGGCCTGCAGCAAGTGCAGCGGTGTAGATCTCGTTCACTTTTTCGGGATCATCGGTAAGAACCTGCTCATCGACCCTGATACTATTGATACTTTCCACACAACCGAACAGGGCCTTTCTCCTGTCGGTAAGTGGCATATCGATCAGAATCTCATC
>JBNJIC010000056.1:0-13724 GCA_051749005.1 Halobacteriota archaeon
ACTTTCCACCACTTCGTCCTCATCTCCCTCAAAGACAGCTCTTGCAACTTCACGTATCACCTCATCTGCAGGGTAAAGTCCCTCTGCAACCTCCTCAGGAGTCATTTCCTGCTCTACTCTCACATTATAACGCACAAGGGTACGTTGAGGATTTATGTCTATCACAAATTACTCCTCCATAAATAATAATGGTCCATGGTCCACCTAATAACAATTAATGATCTACGATTATAACAATGTTGTAAAGTATGATATATAGCTATTTGAATATCTTTTACTGTTCAAAATAATTATAACAATGTGGAGCATCAGACCTTATTGACCTCACGGCAGGTAGCTATCAATGCATCCTGTTTGTTCCATTTGCCTTTGCTAAGCCGCGTCTCTATGGAGATAGCCATACCTGTGCTGCTCAGCAAAGGAAGTGTGAAAAGTGCACCTTTGCCTGAAACAGCATCGTTGAAGTAACTTGCCACATCCAACACTTTATTGTGAGGATGCATCTTTATGAAATTCATACCGGTAATCTCCTCCTTCGAATAACCAAGTTTGACAGTTACACTTTGATTCGTATAAAGGACACAACCTTCTCTATCAAGAACGAATATCAGATCTTCAATACTGTCCAGAAGCAATTTCAGGTCGTTCTGGTTCTTTTGCAGATCAACTTCGGTCTCGATGCGACCTATAATTGAACCGATCTGTCCGGCAATTGTTTCTACAGAAGTATGAACATCATAGGGGATATCATACTCTACATGGGAAGCAAGGAAAAGGACGGCTACGATCTCCTCTCTGAATATAATGGGAATAATGGCCGTAGCAAGTAGTCCTTCATCAACACGGCTGTCATGACGTGTCAGTGGAAATATTTCAGAATACAGTTTATAGATCGGGTACCCCATCATGAAGAATCTGCCCCGTATGGAATTCGGACCAAAGTGGGAGTTGATCTTAACAAAATCTTCAGACAGGCCATTGTGAGATACGAGGTTAAGGTCGCCGTTATTTTTGTCTAATATATACAGGGCACCACAATCAAGACCTTCTATATGTAAAGAAAACTCAAGAAGCTGGTCAAATGTTTCCTGAAGGTCACCCGATGGTGTAAAAAGATTACCCACCTCGGACTCTATATTCAGGAACTGGTTTATCCTCTTGCGTTCGGTGATATCCATGATAATACCTTGTATATTTGTAAGCTCCCCCTCTTCATTGTATTTAGGGGTCGATCGTTCCTCTACCCAGCGTATATCACCAGATTTTGTAAGTATACGGTACTCTACACGATACTCGGAAGCACCTTCAGAGTTCTTCCGGTCAAAATATGCATGTACCCTTTCAGAATCTGAAGGGTGTATAATGTCACTGTAATTCAGTTTTCCGGAAAGGAAATCATCCGGAGAATAACCAAACTTCTCAATGTTCTCAGAAACGAACTCAACGGGCCAATCCGAATCTGAGCCCCAAAAGAAAACAATAGCAGGGCTTGTCTTGATCACTGCCTGCAGGACCTTCTGGACCTCAAGGGCGTCCAGCAGTTCCCGCTCCTTTTCCTTCTGCTCGGTAATATCATGGATAATTGCCATAATAGCAGGTCTGCCATCATGTTCGATCCTGGATGTTGTGATCTCAACAGGAACAGACCTTCCACCTTTTTCAAGGAGAATTACCTCAAAGCTCCTAATGACGTTCTTTTTCTTTTCGAGTATCCTCGAAAATACTTTATCAATCATTCTGCTGTATTCCGGACAGAGATAAACGGAAAAGTTGGTTCCCACAATTTTATCAGGATCCATTCCCATAATCTCGGAGAATATAGAATTCGCAAACTGGAGAACACCATCCTGGATGATAACAATTCCATCATTTCCTTTCTCAACGATCGTTGAATATTTTTCCTCAGAAGTTCTCAATGCTTCATTGGCTTCCCTGTGAACAATAAGTTTCCACATCGATTGCAGAAGAAGTTTAAGATTATGGGTGTCAAGATAATTGTATGCACTTTCCTTACCACCCACTCCCAGTACAAACCTGATAGAAGCATCATCATAAATAGGAATCTCCAAATGCCTGAAAGCTTTTTTAGAATCATCCGTGCTGCGGTTGAGATTCCCCAGGATGTTCGAGAATAAAGGCATACCGGCCGAGATACGCTCCTTTATACTCTTATCGACATCTGAAGAACTTACAACTACGTCCTCTGAAAATGAAAATATACCCTGTTCATCCCTGGAAATATACAGGCCATGCTCCGGCAGTCCATCATCTCCCAGCCTGATAAGATAGCCGGTGTTACTGTGAGTAAGATCAACCGCTGATCTAAGAGCAAATCTTGTGATAGCGGTCACTTCTTCATCCGTCATGCGGGTCAGTTCAAGAAGAACTTTCAGACGTGCCTCATTCTGTTGGAGGGATTCCTCTCCAACCTTATGAAGAGTAACGTCATCAAAGATGGCTACACCACCCTGAGGAAAACCATCTACTATCAATGAGCTAAGGTTCAACCGAAGCAGTATTGGCCCTTCATCTCCTGAGATTTGTGTTTCAGCTTCAAAAGAATGGGATTTCCCATTAAGGATATCATTAAGACCATTCCTGATATCATTGCTGCGTAAGACATCAGACAGACTTTTTCCGATAACATTTTCGTTAAAATGGTCAAACAATTCATCAAATGCTTCGTTGTAATTAGTAATGATGCCTTTCTGATCAAACCTTACTATTCCCATCGGTGATTTTTCAAAGATAAGGCGAAAGTTTTTTTCGGAGTCAAGCAGAGCCTCCTTTGCCTTCATTTTCTCACGAATATCATTGATCGATATTATGACACCGGGTTTTCCATCATATTCAGAGGTCGATGCCTTTAATTCTACAGGAATAGTACTGTTTCCCTCTGAAAAGATCGCAATCTCATAACTTTTAGAATCCTGCCTCTTTCCGGAGATCCATTTCTTGATCTTTATTGAGATCATACGGTGGTATTCGGTAGGCAGATGTGCGAACAGTTCAGAACCGATTACCTCATCTCTGGGAAGGCACCTGAGTTCGCAGAACTTTGAGTTGGCATACTTAATCAGGTCATTCTGAACAACAATAATCCCTTCATTTCCCTTTTCAACAAGTGCAGAATATTCCCCTTCAGAAGATGCCATCTCTTCTGCTTTTTTAAGTTCAGTTATATCCTCAAATGCCACAAGAATAAGACACACATCGTCCTGGAACGAGGATATACGGCTTGCATTAAGTGAAATGGAACGAGTACCTATATTGCTGAATTTATATGTGAATTCGAGATCTTTGATAGATGTCCCTTCCGAACAGATCTCTTTGACCCTGGTAAAAAATTCCGGTAAATTCTCCCTGAACTTAGCGAATTTCTTCGCATCTCTGCCAATTATATCCTCCGGCCCGACCTTGAAAAGGTCATAGAAGGAATCATTTGCATAGATAACCTCAAGGTCATCGTTCATGATAAAAAGAGACTCTTTGAGTGAACCCACAATGGACTCGAAATAACAATTAGCATGACCTGAATGAGCAAAACCCGAAAATCCGATCTTTTCTATCATGATACCATATGCTGACCGAACCGAACCATCGGCTTCAACTGTAAGAGTATTAAGCACACTTACATCTGCTAAAGAACCATTCTTTGCCAGTATCCTGTAATCCTGAACAAAGGAAAAAATACCTTCCTGTTCGCGATATCTTCTTATTTCGGAATCCATACTATTCTGATCATGAGGGTGGACAAGATCCATATAGGAAAAATTTTCGTCCAGACACTCTTCAACAGAATATCCGAAAAGTGAGATAGTATCAGACACATCAAGGACCCTCCAGTCATCCTCAAGGTCCCATGAGAAAAAAACAGAGCTTTCGCTATTGAATTCCGGCATGCTGCTTAATGTAGATTCGATTGACTCCTTTTCAGCAGGGCTAAAACCTGCATGTACTCTGGAAATGTATATGGTATACACCTTCCGTTCTGCACTTTTTGTGCGCTTTTTTCTAATCAACAGATTTTTAGTATCTAATGTGAAGACTAACTTATTTATTGCTTTGTATTTTGAAAAACTTGAATAGCATTGATAAAAGCATTATTTTCAGACATTTCTTCTTTTTTATGTATAATAATATGAGTGAACGAGAAGGTCATCTAAACGAAAGTATTATCTTAAATTAACGAATAAGTAAAATTGCTCACATCTAATGATCTATAGTAGCTTCCTTCGATCCAATCCTTTACTTTTAGATCAATATCCAGTACATTGTACCTTATAGATGTGAGCTTATAATTAAACCTATTAGTTTTACTCAGGCTTAGCCCATCACTCTGAGATTGTGCCAGTCCAATACATTCTCAGGGCATGCGTGAATGCACTTCTGGCAATGTGCCCCATCACAAAGATCGGTCCTTATGCTGATATTGCGATCCTCCTCTTCCAGAGCCCCATTCGGACAGACTTCCATGCATTTATGGCAATCAATACAGCCTTCGACCTCCATCCTGAGATACGTTCCGACCTGTTCAAGAACGTGAAGACCTTCATCACCCAGGTCAGGAATGTCCTTCACAACACGCTTTTCGACCTGCGGAGCAGCCTTTACAACATCAATTGTAGGAAGTCCTTTTTTCTTCAGGAACTTTTTCAATGCCTTGAAAGGCATTCCTTCGTTCCAGTATGAAAGCTCAAGGATGTAAGCTTCTTTAAAGGCCTCATCTGTTGCGAACATCACATGTGTACCAACGATCTCCCGGGCTATTTCCTGAAGTTCCCACAACCTGTCCTCAGAAAGCAGGATCTCCTTTGCAACCGTCAGTGAAGTATTTCCTATCTGGCATACATTTGCGACGTTGTAGGGGATCATGCCAATACGGTGCGCCTTCAATGCATCCATATAGGTTCCTGCTGCACCGGACATGTAAGCTATCTGTACATCTTCCATTGATATGCCGGCAGCATTACAGAGTGTCACATGGCCTGCACGAATAGCACCAATAGCCCTTCCTGCCTCAGCGAGGTCCTTTTCCGTAAATCTGACACCATCCTGAAGATAAAGCATCTTGTCTCCGGTATTAACATTTGGCAACTGGATAATACCGTTGTTCATAGCTTCATCTACAAGAGCTATGACGCCTGTACCGGTTATACCTGTCGCAGTTATGGAACCTGCCTCCACAACATCACCATTCTTGTAGTTTACAAGAGATCCCTGTATAGTGTCCATCTCCTCGTCAAGAACGAAGTTTCGAAGATTTCCATTGTTAAACTCAATATCAGAGATAACGAAAGGCCTTGCAATACTGCCGTCTCCGATCTCCTGTCCTTCAAGAGCAGGACCTGCAGCAGCCGAGCCGGTATAGATCACATCCCCAACCTTTAGCGCCATCTCTGCATTGGTCCCGTAATCAGTAGCTATGGAAATATCTTCTGAATCCAGCATTCCCGATTTTACTATAAGTGCAAGGGCATCAGCACCGATCTCGTGTTTGATAGCGGGAGGGATCACAACCTTACAATCAAGATCTTCAAGACCTGTTATGTCCTTACTTTCTATAATTGCAGCATCACGTTTCAGGTCCTGAATATTCATCAGCTGCTTTTTTCTTTCACCTGCATATGCAAGATCATCTATAGGAATTCCCTGAAAAAGTGATAGTTGAATAGGGTTCCCGCAAATAGCTATCCTTTCGATACTGCCATCCTCAGGTTCAAGCTCATTAACAATGTGTCTGAAGGCATTGATAACAAGCCCATGTGCCTTGTCCTGCCCATATGTCATAGCAAAATCCAGATGGTCCATGACATTCGCACCCGGAAGAGGGTTCCTCATTGTAATGACGGTCCTCTTGATCTCACCGCTATCCAAATCCACTTTCTGTGCCCTGAAACCGCTTGTTCCAAGGTCTATTGCAATTCCTGTTCGCATGATCCTGACTCCTTAATTGTTGATCAAACCGAATAAACATGTTTTGGTTTGAAATAAAAATGTATAAAAATAAAATAAGTTAAAGACCCTGACGTACAGGACCTTTAGCTTAGGAATTTATTTCAGGCAAAGTACTCGTCTCTTGCTTCAACCATTGCCCTGATGTTCTCCACAGGTGTCTTTGGTGCAATACCACAGCCAGGAGCCAGCACAGCAACGCCATCTTCGAGAGCTTTTCTTGAGTCTTCTTTTACCTTTGCAACATCGCCTGCAAGCAATGTGAAAGGACTGGAGACGTTACCCACAATAACTGCCCTGTCACCTGCTTTTGAGATTGCACCTTTAAGGTCTTCGACCTTCTCTTCAATGCTAAGCCCCTCGAACTTGCAGTCGGCCATCATGTCAAGGATAGGGGTTACATTACCACATACATGGAGTACCATTGGACATTTGACAGCCTCTGCAAACCTTATAAGTCTTGGTTTGAGCATTGTATCGAATGTGGATGGGTTCATTAGGTCGGGGGATGCTACAGGGTCAGGTACGCAAATCAGGTCTGCACCCGCATCTGCCAGTGCATTTGCGTATTCGATGCATGCTTCTGTTGCAAAGTCGAGGATTGTCTCGAAGTCATCTGGTTTCTTGATAGACCACTTCATGAACTTCTTGACACTTGCAAGATCGGATGCAAGAGTTACAGGCCCTTCCATTCCGGCTATCAGAGGGATGTCGTCTCCGACCTTTTCCCTTATTATCTTTGAGGCTTCAAGTACAACAGGGATCCTTCCCTGGTTAAGAAGATCTGCAGGCATTTCAAGGTTGTCAACTCCTTTGGGATATGGGTGATCAGTTACAGATGGCTGCCTGTCCTGTGTCCCCATGTTGATCTCACAGCCCATTGCTTCTGCAAGGACGGTAAGACAGTATGGATACCTTACAGCCTCCAGACCGGCAATCTCATGTGATGCAATGGAAAGTGCTACCATTTTCTCAGGATCACTGTGTGCTTCCGGCCATGCAGCACCAGTCTCTTCCATAAGGTCTACAGTAGCGGTCTGGGTAACGGATACTACAGGGGTTTTGTCAACTGAATCTTTACTTAATGCCTTTAACAGTCTTTCTTTTGGTGTTATATCGGTCATTTTTGTCACTCCATTTATTTTTAGATCTGATTTTTAAATCTGATCGTGCCTTATACAGCACAAATTGATTATCAGGTTCACAATATGGGTGGTTTTACCCAAATTTAAGTCTAAGACAATAGTATATAAATGTATGCTTTACCAAAAACTAATATATAAAAAATATGCTTGTTAAAAAGAAATAAATACTGTGATTGTAGCAAGTAAAAAGACCTATTGAAGCTGTTTTTTTTAATAAAAATCATATTTTTAAAAAAAGTACAATTTAACAAGGAAATAAACTTATATATAATAAACATAAGCGTGACCAAATATTTTATTATAAAAACAAATCGTTAATTTTATGAATATATTACTAATAAAAAAGAAAATAATGAGAAAATAAGTATTTGTAAGCGCCTTATTGTTTGTCAAAAAAACAGCTTATAGAAAGTATGTAATTAATAGCAAATAACTATAAATAATAAATATTTAAAAGACAATCTATTTTGTACAGAAAAGAAGAAAAATAACAGATACTAATAAAAAAAACAAAGAAAGAAATTAAAAAACATTACCTATTTTATTTAGAACAATCATTCTCCACAGGATGAAAAAAGGACCTACATCAAACAATATTTTGGTAAGAACCTTGTTATTTTTATTTGTTTGTATCATGATTTTCTTTACTGTGCCCCAGACCAGCGCACTCACGCACATAGATGTTAATCCTACAGATACACCAGACGGTGCAGTCATTCTCATAATTGACGGACTTGGTTCATCTTACATATATCCAGAAATAACGCCTTATGCTATAGACGGAACAAATACTGAAAAACCACTTGTGAATAACATAACCATGATATCGGACAAAGGACTCAGAGCATTGAATATGTTAACACCCTCTTCAAAAGGTGAAACCGGTCACTCGGTAATAGTAACAGGTAACTCCGGTGCATCCCCCTCAATGATAGCCCAACCTGATGCGACCATCTACGATATAGCACACAAGAATAATTATCTTACAATCGGAATACTCCAGAAAGGCGACATTCCGGAATTACTAGCAGAGCAGGACATAGCAGTACATGATATTACTACATCCATCAATGACCCGCAAATGGAAGTATTAGCAAATTCCCTGCATCAGAGTGAATATGAGGATCTGTTTTCATCTTTAGCAATGATCCTGGAAACAAATGCAGATCTGGCGCCAGGCTACATAGAACAATACAAAGAAGGTAGCATTGAACGCTATTATGCATACAACCGCTGGGCAATGGATACTGGAATCGAGGTTCTCGACCTTATGCAAGGGAATTACCCTGAGCAGAAATTCATCCTGACCATCAACGTGGGTGCAGTGGATACGGCAGGACTTTATCGCAGGAGTGAAGGCTATGCAGATGCCATCGAAGACCTCGACATAATGGTCGGTGAACTCTACGAAACAACAGAAGATAACGACCTGGCACTGATAATAACATCGGATCACGGTATGGCATTCCAGTCCTCAGACGGAAGAGGAGGCAGCAAATCTGACAAATATGCCAGCCAGCCTGAAGTACTCAGGATACCGTTTATTGTAACTTCAAAGAATCTGAAAAGTGAAACTCTTGAAGACGAATTCGGACAGCAGGACATTGCACCAACCATACTCAGTGTGCTTGATATTCCTGATGAAATGAGGTTTAGTAATGGCGGATCCATTGCTTCAAAAGGTTATGTCAATTTTAAAGTGATACTACCTGAAGTCGGTGATGTTACTATATACAGAGGAAATGAAACAATCTCCAGCGCAGGCGGTGACAATTCATACGTTTTCTACGGGCTTGAACAGTATGAGCAGTATAATATCGTAATGAAAACTTCCGACCCCGGAAATACTATGGAAATGAGTTTATTTTCAGAAACAGATAAGGTTATCAGGTTCATACCACAATCTGAAGTTTCGAAACCTTTAGAGAGTCCTGAGAAAAAAGAGACCCTCCGCACTTTCGGATCTGTTGTGATAATACTGATAAACCTGGCAGGACTTGGAATCATCTTCAGGATAATAAAGAAATGATATTCAGGCAACACAAACTATTTTTATAAGGCAACCCCATTCTTACCGATGATCATTGGTGTACTCGGGCCTGCAGGGTCCTACTCGGATAAAGCCGCAAAAGGCTGGATGGAAAAACAGGGGATATCAGATAGTTCATCCCTTTTGTACTATGACGACATCAGCGACACTTTTTCCGCAGTCATCGAAGGGAAAACTGAGATCGGAATCGTT
Source organism: Halobacteriota archaeon (assembly GCA_051749005.1). Classification (GTDB taxonomy): domain Archaea; phylum Halobacteriota; class Methanosarcinia; order Methanosarcinales; family Methanosarcinaceae; genus Methanococcoides. Next base: position 9,343 of record JBNJIC010000056.1, read on the forward strand.
CCCATCGAAAACTCCATTGAAGGCTCAGTCGGTATAACACTTGACCTTTTGCTCGATAATGATGTTACTATAATAGGGGAGGTCGTGGTACCCATCGGACACTGCCTGTTATCCAGAGGAAAAATGGATGATATCCGGGTCATACTTTCACACCCCCAGGCACTTGCGCAGTGCAGGCAGTTCATAAGGACACATTTCAAGGATGTGGAGATCCGAACAACAGGTAGTACTTCACATGCTGCCAAGCTTGCCAACGAGTTCGAGGAAATGGCAGCTATTGCTTCGAAGGAATCAGCAGAAGTCTATGGTCTTAATATACTGATGCCAAACATCCAGGACCGGAAACAGAACCACACCCGATTTATAGCGATCCGGAAGACTGAAAGCAAAAAAACCGGGACAGATACAAGTAATATCTATTTCCAGAAGACATCCATAATAGCATACATCGGTAATGACAGGGCCGGATCCCTCTATGAACTCCTCGGGGAATTCGCAAAACGGAACATCAATCTTACAAGGATCGAATCAAGACCATCAAAGAGGTCACTTGGAGACTATCTTTTCTACATCGACCTGGAAGGCAGCACATCCGATGCAGTTATAAAAGATGCTCTATATCATATTGAATCCAGAGTATCCATGCTGAAGGTCCTTGGTTCGTATAATGGGTACCATCTGGATAGCTAAAAACACATTTTTATAATAAGGGATGAATAGTGTTCTAGCAATCTTGGTAATTTATAAGATAGGAATCTGTGGTTATGGACATCGATGGATTTATTAAAAAACAGGAATCTGTAGTCAATAAATATCACCGTATCTATAAGATACTGGACTTTTCCATTATCGCATTCATATCTTTCAGCCTGCTGAAGATACTAAAGATCGACCTGGTGCTCTTCAATTTCAGGACATTCGAGCTCTACGCGGATTCCACATACGGACCTGGTGATGCAATCCCTGCAGGAAGCCTTTTAATTGCAGGAATAGCAATCTTTACCGCCCTTATCCTGACCGTCGCCATACATTTCAGGGACAAAAAGGTAAAGATAGTACCGCTTATTGAGGAAAAATTCCCTTCGCTGAAGGAGAGGCTCCGCACAGCGAACGACAACAAGAACATCCACAATATTATCGTTGATGAGCTTATGGGCAACGTCCTTGATATTGCTTCAAAGGTCAACACTTCAGAGCTTCTCGAAAAAAAGAGGTTCAAGGCCAGCATGGTCCTTCTTATTGCCTCCCTTATGATCTTCGCTTTCGTGAACGTTACTGACTACCGGTCTGGGGTTGTTGACCCCGATGATCTTACAGAGATCATTCAGGACTTTCCAGGAATGCCTGGTAATGAGAACGCTACCTCTCCTGATGAGTCATTTACACTTGACAGTGATACCGGGAGTGGCGGGGAGGAAGATCTCATGGGTGAGCCGGCAATAATCGTTGTCGAAGGAGAGGAAGTAGACCTGTCACTTCCACCAGGAGCAGGAACCGGTTTTACCGCAGGTGAAGAAGGTGAGGAACAGCCACCTGAATTTGAGAGCTCTTCAGCCTACGAGGTAGGACTGATCTCATCCCCTGCCTATTATGAGCAACTCCCTGAAGGCTATGAGAATCTAATAAAGGAATACTTCGAGGAGATGACTAAGAACTGAGATCATCACATTTACTATCACACATAATGTCACATCACTTATCATACAACTATCAAATTAACATATTCGATCTATCGCAATACAAGGAGAACATTAAATGAATTCCAATGACGCCGGATCCGGTGAACTTGAACGGGTCTACAAGGGTGCTGGAGATGCCTTTGCAGCACTTTTCAATGAGATATCAAAGGTCATAGTCGGACAGAGGGACACAGTCGAACAGATCGTCATTGCGATCCTGTGTAACGGCCATGCACTGATGGAAAGTAATCCCGGACTTGGAAAGACACTGACGGTATCTACCATTGCCAGGACAATGGACCTTGACTTCAGCAGGATACAGTGTACTCCCGACCTCATGCCTGCAGATATTACAGGTACACACATCATCGAAGAGAGAGGCGGTAACAAGGAATTCAAATTCGAACCGGGACCTGTCTTCGCGAACATCGTACTTGCAGATGAGATTAACCGTGCATCACCAAAGACACAGTCCGCATTACTTGAGGCCATGCAGGAGAAGCAGGTAACCGTTGGAAATGACACTTTCCTGCTTGACAAACCGTTCTTATTGCTTGCAACCCAGAACCCTATCGAGATGGAAGGTACTTTCCCGCTTCCTGAAGCACAGCTTGACAGGTTCCTTTTGAAGATCCTGCTTAACTATCCGTCCTTTGATGAAGAAAAAGAGATCGTAAGGCGCTACACCCAGTATGAGGAACCACAGGTAAGGAAGATACTTGACAAGAAGATGGTACTACAGCTTCAGCGCCTTACAAGAGATATACCAATTGCCAATGACATAAAGGAAAGAGCGATCAAGATTGTAATGGCTACACGTAAATGGACAGATTTCATCGAATACGGTGCATCCCCAAGGGCATCCATCGGACTTATACTTGCAGCAAAGGCAAGAGCACTGGTCAACAGCAGGAACTTTGTCAGCAACGAGGACATCGAGGCTATGGCATACCCGATCCTGAGACACAGGATCATGCTAACCTTTGAGTCAGAAAGGCGTGGTATCACTCAGGACCAGGTCATCAAGGAAATTCTGTCAAAGGTCAAATAAATACTCTTAATGTTACAATGCAAGCCGATTGAATAAAGAAAACCGATATTGAACATGAGTGACAGGAAACATAGGATCGATGTGGATTTCTTCCGTCAGCTGGACCGCTTTACATTCATGGTAAGGAAGCGGGTATCCGGCGTTTATGCCGGAAGCAGGCGCTCAACCCATAGCGGTCGCGGCCTTGATACCCTCGGATATGTTGAATATCATCCGGGAGACGATATAAAATCCATCGACTGGAACGTATATGCAAGGTCCGAGAAGCTCTATGTAAGGGAGTTCGAAGAGGATAAATCCGTAACCACTCACATACTGCTAGACGCCAGCAACAGCATGGACTATACTACCGGTGAGTTCACAAAATACGAATATGGAGCAATGCTTGCCGCCGGTTTTGCATATCTTGTCACCAAAGACAATGACAAGTTCGGGATATCAACCTATGCTGAGGACATAGACATCTCACAGACACACAGAGGCAGGCGCTACCTTCTCAGGGATATCGACAGGTTGGCAGAGGTCGAACTTGAAGGGAAGACCGCACTGAATAAATGTGTCGAACAGTACGAGAAGGTCATCCATTCACGCTCTCTTGTCGTCATTGTTTCAGATTTTATGGAAGATATCAACTCCATTGAATCAGCTATTTACCGTTTATCACATCATGACCTTATGCTAATCCAGGTTCTGGACTCGTCCGAAAGCGACCTTTCCATGCACGGCCATGTGAAGCTTATGGACCTTGAAACAGATGACGAGATGAAGACATATCTAAGTAACAATTTCAAAGATAAATACCAGGATGAACTACAGGCACACATCGATTCCATCAGGAACATCTGCGACCATGTTGGTGCTGATTTCTTCACATTCACAACCGATACTCCGATATTTGATGCTTTCTTCCACACAATTAACGGGAGGAAGATCTGATGCCTTTTGACAATACGCTGGGACTTGCAGCCCTTGCAAGTGTTATCCCTCTTATTATACTGTACCTGTTAAGACCAAAGCCACTTCAGATCAAAATTCCTTCACTGATGTTCCTGATGCGGGCAGAACAGAAGAAAAAACGGTTCGCTACTCTTAGAAGACTTATCAGGGACCCTATATTCCTTGCACAATTACTGGTACTTATTCTATTGTCCGTTGCAGTGGCAGGTCCGTTCTACACATCCGAGGAAAGCCTGAGCGGTGAGCATACTATCTTTGTGATCGATGCTTCTGCGAGCATGAACACTGACGGAAGGTTTGACAGTGCCACAGAGATCGCAAAGACATATGTCAGCAAGAAGAACAGCATAATCCTTGCACAGAACATTCCGGTAACCATCCTTGAATCTGCCGGATCTTCGGCCACAAAAGATGCGCTTGACGGAATATCAGGAAAAGGTACCGTCGCAGACCTTTCGACTTCCATAACGAACGCCATGAGAATGCTCTCCAACGAAGGTGGCAGGATAATTGTCATATCGGATTTCACCAACTGGGAAGGAGAAGACCCTGTAGCTGCAAAGAGGCTTGCCGAATCCTACGGAATGAAGGTCAGTTTCGTCAGGGTAGGAACAAACACTGATAATGTGGGAATAATCCAGGGCTGGCTTGAGGCTGAGGAGAACAGCTACACTTACAACTGTGTTGTGAAGAAT